>CANHRW010000001.1 GCA_947462865.1 Bacteroidota bacterium
ATACTTTAACAAGCATTTCTCTTTCAATTTGTGAAAGAATTGTGATTTGCTCTTCTAAAGACAATTGATTAATCAGTACAACCAAATCTTCTGGGTGTAACTGTGTCAATAAATTATTTAACTCGTTCAAAGAACCATTCCCGAGTAGTTCTTTGATGAGCTTAATGTAATTTTTATCAATTAAATTTAATTCCATTTCCCGTTTAATTCTATCAAATTTACCAATTGAATAAAATCTTCCAAACTAAGCTCCTCTGCTCGTTTAGCTGCAAATCCTCCTAAATGTGCATCCGATAAACCAAAAACTGAAACCGCATTCCTTAGTTTTTTTCTGCGCTGATTGAATGCTGTTTTAACTACCTTTTTTAATTTACCAATTGGAACAGGCAATTGGGTTGTTTTCCTAACCATCCGCATCACACCTGATTCTACTTTTGGAGGAGGATCAAAAACATGTGGGGGAACTGTAAACAAATATTCTGTATGGTAATATGCTTGTGTCAATACACTGATAATGCCATAGTCTTTTCCACCAGGTTTGGCACAAATACGTTCAGCTACTTCTTTCTGAAACATCCCTACCATCATTGGAATTTGCGACACATTGTCTAAAATTTTAAATACAATTTGAGAAGATATATTGTAAGGAAAATTACCAATAATTGCGAACTCTGATTGAAAAATATTTTTAAAATTCATTTCTAAAAAGTCTTCACTTAACAAGCGATTTTCTAAAGCTGGAAAATGATTCGCTAAATAAACAACCGACTCTTTATCTATTTCTGAGGCCCATACCTGCAAATGCGGAAAACGCAGTAACCTTTGTGTGAGAACACCCATCCCCGGACCAACTTCCAATACTGCAATTGAATTTACTTGGCTTTGCAAGGCATCTACAATTTCATCTGCAATAACCTCATCGGTTAAAAAATGTTGGCCTAAATGTTTTTTTGCTTTTACTTTTTCAGACATGCTTGCAAATTCTCATATTTTGTTGGAACATGAAAGGTTTTTATTTTTTAACCAAGCATCTGTCATCAATTCAACCATAGAACCAATTAACAGATTCGCATTCTTTGTTGATTAGCACATTTAAAAAACTAAATTTGCTTTATGATTGAAGTAAAATCTATTAAATCTATGGCAAAAAAATGTCATAGTCTATACCTGGTTGACAACAAAACAGATTTCAAGAAAATTGGATTGAGCCCTGAGGCCATCAAATTAATCCAATCAAAATTTGCAGACAAAACTTATTTTGTAGGCATTACGCTTTTGTCGGATAAATCCTATTTTCAACACAAAGATGGTCTCAAAACCAATACATATGAACGTTTAGAAGAACTGCGTTGTTTGGGAAACAAATTAAATGGTCTGCTTAACAACGATAAACAAACCCAATTTCAAATTTCAGGTTTTAATACTGATGATGCCATGGCATTTGCTGATGGTTTTTTGTTGAGTAATTACCAATTTCTCAAATACAAAACCAAAGACAACAAACCCAATACCCTAAAACAGTTGAGTATTCATACCCAGCTGAACATTGCGCAATCCATTGACAACTTAATCAGCGTTTGTGAAGCTGTGTTTATGGCCCGCGATTTGGTCAATGAACCCCAATCTTATTTATCTGCTACTAAATTAGCAGAAGAAATGGCTAAAATGGGTAAAAAGGCTGGTTTTAAAGTATCGGTTTTAAATAAATCACAAATTCAAACATTAAAGATGGGAGGATTACTTGCTGTCAACAAAGGCAGTAAAACGCCTCCTACTTTTACCATTGCAGAATACAAACCCGCTAAACCAATTAATAAAAAACCAATTGTGTTAGTAGGCAAAGGAGTGGTTTATGATACGGGTGGTTTGAGTTTAAAACCAACCAGTGGTATGGACACCATGAAATGTGACATGGCAGGTGCTGCCGCTGTTGGTGCGGCGATGTATGCAATTGCCAAATCAAAATTAAATGTACATGTGATTGCATTGATACCAGCAACAGACAACAGACCTGGAGAAAATGCTTATACGCCTGGTGATGTGATACATATGTATGACGGACAAACAGTTGAAGTATTGAATACTGATGCAGAAGGCCGAATGATATTGGCAGATGCTTTGGCATATGCTAAAAAATACAAACCTGAATTGGTTTTAGACTTTGCTACATTAACGGGGGCTGCAGCTGCTGCTATTGGGCAATATGGAATTGTTTGTATGGGTAATGCTCCTGAAAAAACAAAGGAAAAACTCAAAGAAAGTGGCAACCAAGTACACGAAAGATTGGTAGAATTTCCATTCTGGGATGACTATGGAAAACTCATTAAAAGCGATATTGCCGACTTAAAAAACATTGGAGGGCCTGTAGGAGGCGCCATCACTGCTGGGAAATTCTTAGCCCATTTCACAGATTACGACTGGATGCACTTTGACATAGCAGGACCTGCATTTTTAGCTTCAACAGATCAATACAGAGGAAAAAATGGAACAGGTGTAGGCGTACGATTCATTTTTGATTTCATCCAAAACTACGTTAGCCCCAAAAAATAATGAGTAAATTACCCATCATAGGAATCAGCATTGGAGACATCAATAGTATTTCTGTTGAGGTTATACTAAAAACCCTTCTAGATAATCGGATGCTGAATTACTGCACGCCACTGGTTTATGGCTCTCCCAAAACAATCGCATTTTGGAAAAAACACCTGAACCTAGGTGACGTTCATTTTCATCAAATACAATCATTGGAGCAGTTGCATCCTAAAAAGAACAACCTTAAAATAGTTTGGGATGAAGAAGTTGACATCAAACCTGGAGAAGCAAATGAAAACGGAGGCAAGTATGCTTTCAAATCATTAGAAGCCGCAACAAAAGATTTGGTTGAAGGTAAAATTCAGGCTTTGGTGACAGGCCCTGTCAATAAAAATAGCATTGTCATTCCTAATAGAAAATTTGCAGGACATACTGAGTACATTGCCGAAGAATGTGGGGCCAAACCTTTGATGATACTTGCAAGTCAAGAACTCAAGGTGGCCTTGGTTACCGGTCATATTCCAGTAAGTGAAATCAGCAAACAACTGACTAAAGAGGCCATTGTTAGCAAAATTAGGCTGTTCGCCAATAGCCTAAGAAGTGATTTTGGAATCAGCAAACCCAGAATTGCAGTATTGGGTTTGAACCCCCATGCCGGAGATGGCGGTTTACTAGGAAAAGAAGAAATTGAAGTAATTATACCAGCTGTTGAATCAGCACAACAAGAAAATATTGGTATTTTATTTGGCCCTTATCCTGCCGATGGATTTTTTGGAGCAGGTATGCACCAAAAATATGATGGCATATTGGCTATGTATCATGACCAAGGATTGATTCCTTTTAAAGCTTCGGCATTTATGGATGGTGTAAATATTACAGCCGGTCTTCCTGTGGTAAGAACTTCACCTGACCATGGAACTGCTTTTGCAATAGCAGGTAAAAATGAAGCTAATCCTGCTTCATTCAGAAATGCCATCTATGCAGCATTAGATATTTTAAGAAAACGAAACATACACCAGGAAATAACACATGAACCTTTGCCAATGACTCCCTTTAAAAGAGAGCGTTTCCGGATTGATTTCTAGCAAAAAAACCTGTAACAATCTGACAATCAATAAAAAGTAAAAAGTTCTACTTTTTTGTAACATTTCTGTATTTTTGTAGGCTAAAAAAATGGGTTTGGTGTCTAAGGCATATACAATTGAATTCAATAAACTTCAACACGGGTTGAATAAAGATGCATTTGTATTGGACCACTCGTTCATGGAGACATTTGAATTTTCACCTGTAAAAGCAATTTCGGTTACTGCAGCAGTTGAAATAGACAAATCAGAAAACATGTACGGGATTGAAATTGAACTAAAAGGTTGTGCAACAGTAAGTTGTGACAATTGTTTGGTTTCAATTGAATTGCCTATTCATCAAAATTTTAGTTTTCTCATTAAAATGAGTGAGGCCAATAATTTTGATAACCCGGATATGATCTATCTCAATCGAAATGAAATTGGGTATGATTTGAAACAATACCTTTACGAAAGCGTATTGCTATCATTACCAACCAAAAGAGATTGTGATGGTTTACCCGAACCAAAACCCTGTGACAAAGCTGTATTGAATAAGTACAGTGAAAATAATGAAAACGAAGAAAATGTTGACCCTAGATGGGACAAACTAAAAGATATTTTATAATAAATTAACAAGGAGAAATAGACTATGCCTCATCCAAAACGAAAAATCTCGAACTCACGCCGTGACAAACGCAGAACGCACTACAAAGGTGCTACTCCAACTTTAACTGTTGAAGCTGCATCAGGTGAAACTCATTTGCGCCACAGAGTAACTGCCAATGGTTACTACAAAGGGAAATTAGCTTTCCCTGAAATGAAAAAAGATATTTAAGCTTACCTAAGCACTAAGTGCACACATATGAAAATTGGTTTTGACATCATGGGGGGAGATTATGCCCCTAAAGAAGCAATTGCAGGTGCAATACAGGCTCACATAGAATTGGCAGGAACTGCCCGTATCGTATTTTTTGGAGACAAAGAACAAGCCATTTCTCTCATTCAAGAGCATGGAGCAGATGTGAATGATTTTGACTTTGTTCATACCTCAGAAGTAATTAGCATGGGGGAACATCCTACCAAAGCAATTTCACAAAAGAAAGATTCGAGCATTTCTGTTGGTTTCGGCATGTTAGCTCAGAAACAAATAGATGCATTTGTAAGTGCTGGTAACACAGGAGCGATGTTAGTTGGATCTATGTTTTCAGTGAAGCCAATTGAAGGAGTAATCAGACCAAGTATCACATCTATAGTTCCAAAATTGAACGGAAAATTTGGGGTTGTATTGGATGTAGGTGCAAATGCTGATTGTAAACCAGATGTTCTTTTCCAATTTGGCATTCTTGGCTCTTTGATGATGAAGCATGTTTATGGAGTTGAAAATCCAAGAGTAGGCTTATTGAGCATTGGGGAAGAGAAAGAAAAAGGAAATTTAGTAACCATTGCTGCGCATCAAATGATGGCAGAAACAACTGCTTTTAATTTCATAGGCAATGTGGAAGGCCGAGATTTCTTATCTGACAAAGCCGACGTCATTGTATGTGATGGATTTACTGGAAATGTGGTACTCAAAACTTTAGAATCTGTTTACTATGTCATGAAAAAACGTGGTGTAGAAGACGATTTTATAAACCGTTTCAACTACGAAAACTATGGTGGAACTCCAATTTTAGGAGTGAATGCCCCAGTTATAATAGGACACGGCATTTCAAATGCGAAAGCATTCAAAAACATGATACTTTCAGCCAAGGAAGTTCAAAATTCAGACTTGGTTAATATTATTAAAACATCCTTTAAAAGTGTTGTTCTCCCAGTTTAAAAAATGAGTAAAATCACTGCTGCAATAACTGCCGTAAATGGCTATGTTCCTCCAACTATCTTGTCTAATAAAGACTTGGAAAAAATGGTGGACACCAATGACGAATGGATCCTTAGCAGAACCGGAATCAAAGAAAGAAGGATTCTCAATGAACCAGGATTGGCTACTTCAGACATGGCGGTAGAAGCTGTGAATGGTTTACTCAAAAAAAGAGGCATCTCTGCAGAAGAACTAGACCTGATTATTTTTGCTACCGTAACCAGTGACCTCATATTCCCCTCTTCTGCTTGTTTACTCGCCGATAAAATCGGAGCTAAAAATGCTTTTGGTTATGACCTAGCCGCGGCTTGTTCTGGATTCTTGTTTTCACTAGAAACAGGTGCCCGATTTATAGAAAGTGGCAAATACAAAAAAGTATTGGTTGTAGGTGGAGATAAAATGTCTTCAATTATTGATTATACAGACCGCAATACCTGCATTATATTCGGTGACGGATGCGGGGCCGTTTTACTAGAGCCAAATGAAGAAGGATACGGTATTATAGATTCAGTATTGAAAATTGATGGCCATGGCCGTCATTTTCTTCACCAAAAAGCGGGTGGGTCTTTAAAACCGCCTACTCACGAAACCATAGATGCCAAAGAACATTTTGTTTTCCAAGATGGCAAAACAGTTTTCAAATTTGCTGTAACCGGAATGGCTGATGTTTCTGCCCAAATCATGGAAAGAAACCACCTGAGTGCTGATGACATAGCCTGGTTAGTTCCACACCAAGCCAATTTGAGAATTATTGACGCAACTGCTGATCGAATGGGCTTAGGCAAAGAAAAAGTGATGATTAACATCGATCATTTTGGCAATACCACCAACGGTACTTTACCACTTTGTCTTTGGGAATGGGAATCTAAACTTAAAAAAGGTGACAACTTGGTATTGGCTGCATTTGGTGGTGGATTCACTTGGGGAGCTATTTACATTAAGTGGGCCTATGACGGGAATTAAAATTTTCTCACACAAAACAATTCAAACATTTTTTTTATAATTTTGACTTTCTTAATCATTCATTTATGGAATTAAAAGAAATCAAGGAACTAATTAAATTAGTTTCTGATGCAGGTGTAACCGAAGTAGAAGTTGAACGTGGAGATTTTAAAATCTCTATCAAAAAGACTGACGATAAAGTAACCTATGTTCAACAAGCACCAATGGTAACTTCTGTTGCCATGACTGAACAAGCCAGACCGGCTTCTATTTCAGCTCCTGTTAACACTGAAAAGTTAGAAGCTCCTGCAGCTAAAACTGAAAGTGTCAATGGCAATTTCATTACCATTAAATCGCCAATGATTGGAACTTATTACAAATCGCCAGCTCCAGACAAACCAAATTTTGTTCAAATAGGTGATGAAATCAAAGTTGGTCAGGTTTTGTGTATTGTAGAAGCCATGAAACTATTCAACGAAATTGAATCGGAAGTAGCTGGTAGAATTGTAAAAATATTGGTTGACAATGCATCACCTGTTGAGTATGACCAACCATTGTTTTTAGTTGAGCCAATTAAATAATTGGACCTCCATTTAAAAATTGGAATTCAACTCCATTCAAACAAAAAACAACATGTTTAAAAAAATACTGATTGCAAATCGGGGCGAAATTGCACTGAGGATCATTCGAACTGCAAAAGAAATGGGCATTAAAACGGTGGCTGTATACTCTACTGCCGACCGAGACAGTTTACATGTTCGCTTTGCAGATGAGGCTGTATGTATAGGTCCTGCTCCATCTCCACAATCTTATTTAAATATTGCCAATATCATTGCAGCTGCAGAAATTACCAATGCAGACGCCATTCATCCTGGCTATGGCTTTCTTTCAGAAAATGCAAAGTTTTCACAGGTTTGTAGAGACCATGGAATCAAATTTATTGGTGCATCTCCAGAAATGATCAATTCAATGGGTGATAAAGCCAGTGCAAAAGACACCATGAAAAAAGCAGGTGTTCCTGTTATTCCTGGCTCTGAAGGATTGCTGTCTGGACCTGATGAAGGCAGAAAATTGGCTAAAGATATTGGCTACCCAGTTATCATCAAGGCAACTGCCGGAGGTGGTGGTAGAGGAATGCGCATCATTTGGAATGACGAAGAATTTGAGAAACATTGGGACAGTGCCCGTCAAGAAGCAGCTGCTGCTTTTGGAAATGATGGCATCTACATGGAAAAGTATGTAGAAGAACCAAGACATATTGAAATTCAATTGGCAGGTGACCAGTATGGCAATGTTTGTCATTTGAGTGAAAGAGATTGCTCAATTCAAAGAAGACATCAAAAATTGGTAGAAGAAAGTCCATCTCCATTTATTGACGAGGAATTGAGAGAGAAAATGGGTGCTGCAGCAATTGCAGGGGCATCGGCCATTAAATATGAAGGTTTGGGAACCATTGAATTTTTGGTAGACAAACATAAAAACTTCTATTTCATGGAAATGAATACCCGTATTCAGGTAGAACATCCAGTTACAGAGGAAGTCATTAATTTCGACTTGGTGAAAGAGCAGATATTAATTGCAGCTGGTGTGCCAATTAGTGGCAGAAACTATTACCCTATAAAACATGCCATTGAGGTTCGTATCAATGCCGAAGATCCGTATAACAATTTCAGGCCAACTCCTGGTAAAATAGAGTATTTACACAAACCTGGTGGGCATGGTGTTAGAGTTGATACACATATTTATGCGGGCTATACCATTCCCTCAAATTACGACTCTATGATTGCCAAAATGATTGTAAGCGCACAAACCAGAGAGGAAGCAATCATTAAAATGGAAAGAGCCCTAAGTGAATTTATCATTGAAGGACCAGGACTCAAAACAACCATTCCTTTACAGATTAAATTAATGCAAAATGAAGACTTCAAAAAAGGCAATTTCACAACCGCCTTTATGAATACCTTCGACATCAATAAATAATTTACAAAAGCCCCGCAAGGGGCTTTTTTTTAGTACTCAAAGATGGAACTACTCCCTTTATTGTTATTACATCCACCTATTTCAGGTTATTATGCCAAATCAAAGGGTCATTCTTTTTGGTTATGGTTTATGATGGGCCTGTTTTTGCCCATCATTTCAAATGTGATTCTTTATTTCATCAAAGACAAACCACTGCCTATTGCTGTTGAAACAGCAACCTTGCACGAACAAAAAGACAAAATAATATACCGCAAGCCAGGTTTTGAATACCAAATTAAAAACAGCTAGTATGCGCTTCAACTATCTTTTATGCATGCTGTTTACAGGATTTGCCACAATTGCAATGGCACAAAAGCAAATTAGTGCTATACCCTTATACAATTTAAATAACCAGACCCAATACATTCAAGGTGCAGACGAGTTCAAAGCTACGGTATTGTGGTTTTATTCACCCGATTGTCCGCTATGTCAGCAATACACCCTTGTATTCAAACAGCTTCAGAAAAAATTTGGTAAAGCGGTGCAATGGTATGCCATATCAACGGATAAAACAGGTTCAAAAGCTGTAAAAAACTTTATAAAAACATACCAATTGAACATGACTTACCTCACGGATAAACACCTCCAATTGGTTCAATTATTAAAAGCACGAATTACCCCCGAAGTCTTTGTCTTGAATAGCAATTATAAGCTTATTTACAGTGGTAGAATAGACAACTGGGCCTATGCCCCTGGAAAAACCAGACCCCTTACGAGCATTCATGATTTGGAGATGCAATTGAAAAAATTGATACTAAATCAAAACATTCCATACACCTCTAAAACCGCCATTGGATGTTTCATAGAATAAACATATTGCTGATTTGTTGTTTGCTCATATCGGCATGTCAATTAGATACAACGCCCAATTTCTCTGATGACATTGCTCCTATTGTTCAGCAGAAATGTATCAAGTGTCACCAACAAAATGGTGGAGGTCCTTTTCCTTTAACCAATTACCAAGAAATTGCTTCTAAAGGTCAATTGATTGCCTATGTGGTTGAACAAAAAATAATGCCACCTTGGCCTGCTGATCCAGAATATGCCCATTTTACAGGAGAATTGGCGTTATCTGATAAAGAAATTGATCAAATTCAAAAATGGGTTACAAGCGGAATGGCCCCTGGAGACAGTAGCCAGCAATTGGAATTACCCCAAAACCAACAAAATAACAACTCCAATTTTATCGTTGTAAAACTGCCACAACCATTTTTAATTAAAGGCGATAACAAAGACCACTTTTTTGTAGCCAAATACCCCATTCAAGTACCAGCAAATACATACATAGAGGCAATAGAGTTTGTACCACATCAATTAAAATTGGTACACCATATGAACGCACACTTAATTAATTATTCTGAAACACAAGCTATAAACACAACTACCGCTCCGTATTGGGTCGACCAAAACCAAGAAGAAAGCCAACGCGTACACAAAGATTTAAAACTGTGCTATGCAAACGGAACATACCCTGAAATGACCCCCTCTGTCTGCAATTATTTACCAGGTGCGCAATTTTCCAAATACCCTGATGGTATCGGGGGATTTCCCCTTGCTAAAAATGCGGTTTTATACATCAATGACATTCATTTTGGACCAAGCCCAATACCTGTTATTGATTCATCTTACTTCAAAATCTACTTAACAAACAAAGCACCTATTAGACCCGTAAGAGAGTTTCAGATTGGCACGCTCGGATTAAGCCCAGTAAAGCCCGATTTGAGTATTCCAGCTAATCAGATCAAAACCTTTAAAATTGAATTTACAGTACCCGAAGATATTTCTATCTTGAACATTGTTCCACATATGCACTTGATTGGTAAAAAATTCAAATCATATGCCATTAAACCAAGTGGAGATACCGTTCGTTTGATTGCAATCAACCAATGGGATTTTAGGTGGCAATATTTTTATAGACCTCCTCATTTATTAAAATTGCCTAGAGGTAGCCAAATTTATGTAGAAGCGGTTTATGACAACACTTCTCAAAACCCAAATAACCCGTTCTCTCCACCTCAATTGATTCGGGATAGAAACGGAAGTATGAGAACTACTGATGAGATGCTCCAACTCATACTCACCTATGTTCCATACAAAAAAGGAGATGAAGACTTACCCAATGAGTAAGTCTTCATCATTCCGTTATATTTTTAGCAAAAAGTATCGAATGCAGCTTGTAAATGAGCTGAAATCATTTGTGCACTGCGTCCTTCTATCATGTGTCTTTCTACAAAATGTACCAATTCACCATTTTTAAACAACGCAATTGACGGTGAAGATGGAGGGTATGGCAATGTAAATTCACGTGCTTTGGCTACTGCATCGGATTCTTGTCCTGCAAATACAGTTAACAATTGAGCTGGTTTTTTTACTGACTTTTCAACGGCTTCAATGACTCCTGGTCTGGCAGTTCCTGCTGCGCAACCACAAACCGAATTGAAAACCAATAATTGAGTACCTTCTTTATTTGAAAAGGCTTGTTCTACCTCCGATGGGGTCATCAAAGATTTGAATCCAACATTTTCTAATTGTTGTCTCATAGGAGCAACTAACATTTCTGGATATGCCATAGTGTGTCTGGTTTAAATTTGTTTGCTAAAGAACAAGCATTGAGCCAAAAAACAAAGCATGAAAGAATGTCAGCATAAATTTTACAATTAAAACCTCATTTGAACCCAATTTTATTTTTAAAATCAGACTATTACACCTAATTTTGAAGCCAATTTAATTTAAAGAGAAATGTCAGAAGCAAAATCACAACTTCCTTACAAAGTAAAAGATATCTCGCTTGCCGAGTGGGGCCGTAAAGAAATCAAATTAGCAGAAGCAGAAATGCCAGGCTTAATGTCAATTCGTAAAGAATATGGACCAAAACAACCCTTAAAAGGAGCAAGAATCGCAGGTTGTTTACACATGACCATTCAAACTGCAGTTTTGATTGAAACATTGAAACACCTGGGTGCTGAGGTAACTTGGAGTTCTTGTAATATATTTTCTACTCAAGACCATGCTGCTGCTGCTATTGCTGCTGCTGGTATTCCAGTTTATGCTTGGAAAGGTCAAAATGAAGAAGAATTTGATTGGTGCATTGAACAAACTTTGTTTGCCTTTGAAGGCGGACAAGGATTAAACATGATTTTAGATGATGGTGGAGATTTAACCAACATGGTTTTAGACAGATACCCTGAATTGGTAAGCAATATCAAAGGTTTGTCTGAAGAAACGACTACTGGTGTTCACCGCTTGTACGAGCGCATGAGAAAAGGCACTTTGCCAATTCCTGCTATTAATGTAAACGACTCTGTAACCAAATCAAAATTTGATAACAAATACGGCTGTAAAGAATCTTTAGTGGATGCCATTCGTCGTGCAACAGATATTATGCTTGCAGGTAAAGTAGCAGTGGTAGCAGGTTACGGAGATGTAGGTAAAGGATCAGCAGAATCTTTGAGAGGTGCAGGAGCAAGAGTTTTGGTAACTGAAATTGATCCAATTTGTGCACTACAAGCTGCTATGGATGGATATGAAGTTGTAACCATGGAAGAAGCCTGTTCACGTGCCAATATTTTTGTTACGGCAACCGGTAATGTGAAAATTATCACAGACCGTCATTTTAATGCCATGCGCGATAAATCTATCGTTTGTAACATTGGTCACTTTGACAATGAAATTGATATGGCTTGGTTAAACGCAAATCATGGCAGCAGCAAATACACCATCAAACCTCAAGTAGATGTATTCAATGTAAATGGCAATGAAATCATTATTTTAGCAGAAGGACGTTTGGTGAATTTAGGTTGTGCTATGGGTCATCCTAGTTTTGTAATGAGTAATTCTTTCTCTAACCAAACATTGGCTCAAATAGAATTGTGGACCAATAGCAATAGCTACGAAAACAAAGTGTATGTATTGCCTAAACATTTAGATGAAAAGGTTGCTGCTTTACACTTAGACCACATTGGTGCAAAATTAACCAAATTGGATCCTGAACAAGCCGAGTACATTGGTGTGAAAACAGAAGGTCCATTCAAATCAGAATTGTACAGATACTAATTTAAAAACCCCGAAAAAGCCACCCTTACCGGGTGGCTTTTTTTATGTACAAAGCTTTCTCAACTAATTATTTATGAGTGCCATGACTAAACTGAGTGTCAATATCAATAAAATTGCCTTAATCAGAAATTCAAGAATTGGAAACAATCCGAATGTCCTTGAAATGGCTTTACTGGCAGAAAAATTTGGAGCGAATGGGATCACCGTTCATCCAAGACCTGATGAAAGACATATCCGTTATGCTGATATTCCATTGTTAAAATATTCGGTTCAAACAGAATTCAATATTGAGGGCAACCCAATGGAAGCAAAATTTATTGAATTGGTATTGGCTAACCCACCACATCAAGTAACGCTAGTTCCTGACCATCAAAACCAATTAACCAGCGACCATGGCTGGGACACTATTCAACACCAGCATTTTCTGGCAGAAACCATTCAATTGTTTCAGTCAAAAGGCATTCGTACTTCAGTTTTTGTGGACCCCGAAATCAAACACATTGAAGGTGCAAAAAAAGCAGGTGCCGATAGAATTGAACTCTATACAGAAGCCTATGCGAGTGGATTCAACACCCATAGAGCAAATGCAATAGCACCTTATTTGAAAGCGGCACAATTTGCTACCGAAATAGGGCTAGGTATCAATGCAGGTCACGACTTAAATTTAGAAAACCTGAGTTATCTAAAAGCAGGTATTCCTCAATTGATGGAGGTGTCAATAGGACATGCGCTAGTATGCGATGCACTCCTGTTCGGATGGGAAAATGCCATCCAACAATACAAAAGAGCTTTGTTATAATTATTTCAAAATGGTTTCTTCTCTGTCTGGACCTACAGAGATTACATTCACAGGAACACCAATTTGAGATTCAACATAATTCATGTAGGTTTTAAACGTTTCAGGCAATTCAGTATACGTTCTCATCTTACTCAAATCTCCTTGCCAACCTTCAAATTTGCTGTAGACAGGGTCTATGGTATAATCTTGAATTCCAAAAGGGATTTGCTGTATGCTAGTACCATTTAACTGATAGGCATCACAAACCAACACCTCTTCGAATCCACTCAATACATCTGATTTGGTACAAATTAAATCGGTTACCCCATTTAACATGATTGCATACTTTAAACTTGGTAAATCTAACCAGCCTGTTCTTCTTGGCCTACCTGTAGTTACGCCAAATTCATGCCCAAGTTTTCTTAATTTTTCGCCGGTTTCATTTTCTTGTTCTGTAGGAAAAGGACCATTTCCAACTCTGGTACAATAGGCTTTAAAAATACCATATACCTTTTGAATATGTTGTGGTGCAATACCTAATCCAACACAAGCACCACCTGTGATGGTATTAGATGAAGTTACAAACGGATAGGACCCAAAATCAATGTCTAATAAGGTTCCTTGAGCACCTTCTGCCAATATTTTTTTCCCTTGGGCAATTAACTCATTGATGTAATATTCACTGTTGATGATTTTAAACGTTTTTAGGAATTCAACCGCCTCAAAAAATGCAGGTTCATGCTCACTTAAATTGTATTCAAAATTCAAAGAATCGAGTAAAGTACAATGAATAGCTGTTGCATTGGTGTACTTCTCTTTAAAAATTGGGCTTAAAATATCGCCCACTCTTAAACCGCTTCTTCCAATTTTATCTTGATATGTAGGGCTGATTCCTCTTAGCGTTGAACCTACTTTGTGTTCCCCTTTTTTAGCTTCGGATGCCGCATCTACCAACCTGTGTGTAGGCAAAATTAAATGGGCTTTTTCTGAAATGTATAAGTTTTTGTGAATGTCTACTCCTGTGGTTTGTGCTTTTTCAATTTCTTTTTTTAATTGAACTGGATCTACCACCACACCATTGCCTATGATATTGATACAATGTTCATGAAAAATACCTGAAGGAATGGTATTCAAAACATATTTATTGCCTCCAAACTCCAATGAATGTCCAGCATTTGGACCACCCTGAAACCTGGCAACAACATCGTATTGCGGTGTCAATACATCTACAATTTTACCTTTTCCTTCGTCTCCCCACTGAAGCCCCAAAACTACATCTACCATATTATTTTATATTTTTATGGCAAGCTATACACTCGCCTTCGCTGTTTAACTGTGGATTTCCAAATAAATACAATGAATGGTTGGTGATTTCAAAATTCATCAACTCTCCAATAGTATCTTTTATTTGTTGAATTCTTGGATCACAAAATTCTCTGACCTCGTTGCAGGCATTACATATTAAATGGTCGTGCTGCCTAAAACCATAGGCTTTTTCATACCTAGATATATTTCGTCCAAATTGATGTTTGATTACTAGGCCACAATCCAATAACAAATCGAGGGTATTGTAAACGGTAGCTCTGCTTACCCTGTAATTCCTATTTTTCATGTGTTCAAACAAAGTCTCAACATCAAAATGTTCTTTGTTAGAATAAATTTCATCGAGAATGGCAAACCTTTCTGGGGTTTTACGTTGCTGATGAAGCTCAAGAAATTCTACAAATTTTTGTCGTACTTCCTCTTTAATGGCATCTGATGGACCGGGCAATGTTTGCATGAATTGTTTGAAAGGCACGAAGATAAGCCATGCAGGATGAATGAAAAAATGAAAATCAAATTTTAATCAAACCCCTGATTCTGAAGTTAATTTAGTTTAAATCGACCCTACTTACACTGATCAATGGGCTTGCAGCTTTAATGGCGGTCATGATATTTTCTAATTGCTGGGTATCGTGTACTTCCAAAAATACAGAACCTTCAAACATACCCTCATTAGAGCTGATAGAAATAGAGCGCATGTTTATTTTTAACTGCTTTGAAATGATGTCTGTAATGATACTCACAATTCCTACACTATCTATACCTGAAACTTTGATTGAAGTTAAGAAAGCTTTGCCTTTGTTGAAAGAATCATCGGCCCATTTGGCCTTAATAATTCGATACCCGTAATTGCTCATTAAGCTCAAGGCATTTGAACAATTCGTTCTGTGAATTTTAACACCCTCCCCTACTGTTACAAAACCAAAAATTTCATCACCAGGAATGGGGTTACAACAAACTGAAAAAGCATAGGGCAAATCTTGTTCATTTTCACCTAACAACACCGCATCATTAGCGAGAGTTTTGCCATTTTTAGGCTTTGATTGAACCGACACTTCAGTAGATTTTGCTGCTTCCATCAATAAAATTTCGGCAATGTCTATTTTGGTGCGGTCAATTTTATCAGTAGCAATTAAATAATACAAATCTGTAACTGCTTTTAATTTAAAGTGCTTGGTTAGGGCTTGTAAGGCCTCAGAAGTAAATGGCAATTTGGCATTTTTAAATTTCCGCTCAAGCATTTCTTTACCCATAGAGGCCGAACTCAATCTCAATTGCTTGAAATAATCGCGCACTTTTGCCTTTGCTTTGGCTGTAACCAAAAACTGCATCCAATCTTCGTTTGGATTTTGTTTGGCACTCGTTAAAATTTCTACTTGATCACCATTGCTCAATTTGTGGTTAATTGGAACCAATTTGTTATTGAGTTTGGCTCCAATACACCTTAAACCCAAATCACTGTGAATTTCAAATGCAAAATCAAGTATACTAGCATCTGAAGGTAATTTTTTCAAATCACCTTTTGGCGTAAAAACAAAAATTTCATCTGTATAAAGTGCCAGTTTAAAATCGTCTAAAAACTCCAAGGCGTTGGCATCTGGATTTTCTAAAATTTCGCGAACTTTCAACAACCAATTTTCCAAGCCATTGTCGGCAGCCTGGGCATTGTCTTTGTATTTCCAATGAGCAGCAAAACCTTTTTCGGCTATTTCGTCCATTCTTTTGCTTCTAATTTGCACCTCTACCCACCTGCCCTTAGGCCCCATAACAGTTGTATGCAGACTCTCATAACCATTGGCCTTGGGCGTACTTACCCAATCTCTCAGCCTATCGGGATTAGGCATGTAATGATCTGTTACTACAGAGTATACTTTCCAACAATCACTTTTTTCCAATTCAAAAGGAGAATCAACAATGATTCGAATGGCAAACAAATCGTACACCTCTTCAAAAGGGATGTTTTGCTTGTTCATTTTTGTTAGTATAGAATGAATACTTTTAGGCCTCCCTTTTATTTCATAGCTTAAACCTGCATGGTCAATATCAGTTACAAGAGGTTCTATAAATTGTTTGATGTACTTATTGCGCTGGCTTTTGGTTTCGTTTAGTTTCTTTTTAACAAAATTGTACCTATCAGACTCAAGGTATTTAGTAGACAAGTCTTCTAATTCTGTTTTAATGGCATACAAACCTAAACGATGAGCCAATGGCCCATAAACGTACGCGGTTTCAGATGCTATTTTCAATTGAGATTTACCCGACATAGAATCGAGGGTTCTCATATTATGCAAGCGGTCTGCCAACTTAATAAGAATAACGCGCACATCGTCGCCCAAAGTAAGTAGCATTTTTTTGAAATTTTCAGCTTGGGCGCTTCTATCAGGCTGGTCAAAAACCCCTGATATTTTGGTGAGTCCGTCTATGATACGCATGACTTTCTCGCCAAATTTCAATTTGATCAATTCGAGGGTAATGTCTGTATCTTCTACGGTATCATGTAACAAGGCACTGATAACGGAAGTAACCCCCAAACCAATTTCTTCTGTACATATTTGAGCAACCGCCAATGGGTGCAGAATATAAGGCTCACCACTTTTTCTACGCATGTTTTTGTGCGCGTTTAAAGACAGGTCAAAAGCTTCCCTTATTTTTTTTCGATCTTGTGAGGTAAGTGTTCGCTTAATGCTTCTGAGTAAGGCCCTGTATTGCTTAACAATTAATTTATTTTCTGCTTCTATATCTATTTGGCTTGGTTCCATGCATTTGCAATTTTAATGCTTTACAAAGCTATTAAAAGCAGGGATGATGCCGAGAAATGGTTTCATTTTTTTTTATTTTGTTGTGCTAAAAAATAAGTTCTTTGGGATTTATGCATAAGAATTTGGAATTCGTTCAAATAAGCATACATTTGCAGTCCGATTTACGGAATAAAATAGTTCTTTAACAACTGCGGATGTGGCGTAATTGGTAGCCGTGCCAGACTTAGGATCTGGTGCCGAAAGGCGTGGGGGTTCGAGTCCCTCCATCCGCACGATTTTTTTTAATCAGCATGAATTTAACATTTGACAAAAAAGATGAACTGAATGGTACCATTTCAGTTTCAATTGAGCCTAACGACTTCTTACCTTCTTACGAAAAAAAGTTAAAAGACTACGGCAAAAAAGCTAACATACCCGGCTTCAGAGCTGGACAAGCACCTAAAGGCGTGGTTGAGAAAATGGTTGGCCAAAGTTTACTATTAGAAGAAGTAAATGGTTTTGCCAGCAAAGCATTATTTGATTACATAGACGAAAACAAATTACATATTTTGGGCCAGCCAGTAATGACTGAAGACACCAAAATTGATGAATTGACCAAAACCAGTTCATATACTTTCTCATTTGATATTGGCTTGGCTCCTGAATTTGAATTAAATATCAGCAGCTCGGACAAATACCCATACATTTCAGTTCAAGTTACCGAAACCATGGTAAATGATGAAATTGACAGACTCAAAAAACAAATGGGTGTTTTAACTGATGTTGACCAAATGGAAGAAAACGATTTGGTTTACGTTACCTTAACTGAATTAAACGAACAATCAGAAGTTCTGGAAAATGGGGCATCAGCACCATCTGTTCCGTTGGCGTTGAACACCATTAAAGATGCTGATTTGAAAGCTGAAATCTTAAAATTAAAGATAGAAGGCAGTATTCAGGTGAATGTATTTACCTTGTTTAACAACGACGAACAAGAAATGAGTCATGCCTTAAACATTCCAAAACAAGGCATTGCTGATTTGAACCAAACTTTCAATCTTACTTTGAATCAAATCAAAAGAACCACTGCTGCTGAAATGAATCAAGAATTCTTTGACAAAGTTTACGGAAAAGACACTGTTAAGAGTGTAGAAGAATTACAAGCTAAAATCAAGGAAGAAATTTCTGCTTATTTTAAACAACAAGCCGATCATTTGTTGGAGCATGAATTGTTTGACAGTTTGGTAACCAAACACAATATTCAATTACCTGAGGCATTCTTAAAAAGATGGTTATTGGACAGACACTCTGAAAAATTCAACGCTGCGAATGTAGATACAGCCTTCCTTCCAGAAGCCAATTATTTGAGAAACCATTTATTGGAAGAAAAGATATTGGTTTCAAACAATATCAAAATAGACGAAAACGACATCAAAGCTGCTGCAAAATCATACACCATGCAAATGTTTGGTGGATACAATATGGGCAACCTAAGCGATGATATTTTGAATAGCATTATTGAACCGCAACTTCAAAAAGAAGAGTTCAGAAGCAGAATGATCAATGTTGCTGCAAGAAAGAAAGTCAACGAATTCTTATTGAACACCATCACCAAAGATGTGAAAGAAGTAAGTGTAGAAGAGTTCAATCAAATCATTACAGCTCACAACCACAAACATCACCATGACCATGATCATAGTGAAGACCACGAAGCAGCTGAATTTGAAAATAACTAATTTAAAAGCCCAACTTGTTGGGCTTTTTTTAGGACCTCATTTTCCAATCAAAAAAAAAATTAACGCTATTGCACTATTTTATTTGAAGCAAATGAGTACTTTTAGACACAAAGAAAAATAGAATGAATATGAATATAGGAAATGAATTTCGCAACTATGCGATTAAGCACAAAGGTTTTAGCAGCATAAAAGTTGATGCTTACATTGAAAGTTCAATGGAAAACATGACAAGAACCGTAATTGAAGAAAGACCGATGAACTTTAGAGAAATTGACGTTTTCTCTCGATTAATGGCAGACAGAATTATTTTCATGGGCATGCCTATTGATGACTATGTGGCCAATATCATACAAGCACAATTGTTGTTTCTAGATTCTATGGATGCGCGAAGAGACATTCAAATGTATATCAACAGCCCGGGCGGCTCTGTATATGCAGGATTGGGTATTTATGACACCATGCAATGGGTAAACCCACATGTGGCTACCATCTGTACAGGCTTAGCAGCATCAATGGCTGCAGTATTATTGTGCGCAGGAGAAAAAGGAAAACGTTCTGCATTGCCACATGCCAGAGTAATGATTCACCAGCCTCTTGGTGGTGCGCAAGGTCAGGCTTCTGATATTGAAATTACAGCACGTGAAATTCAAAAACTAAAGAAAGAACTATATGAAATTCTTTCTGTTCATAGCGGACAACCCATTGAAAAGGTTGAGGCAGATAGTGACCGAGATTACTGGATGATTGCAGCAGAAGCCAAAGCATACGGAATGATTGACGATGTGTTGTTGAAAAACAAACCAGAATCAAAATAAAAATTGATGAAAGCTGTCCAATAGGGCAGCTTTTTTTTTAATTGTAGCGGACTCAACTATCTTTGTGTTTAATGGCAAAGAAAAAAGAAGACAACTGTTCATTTTGCGGCAGAACAAGAAAAGAAGTCAATTACCTGATAGCAGGTATGGAAGGTATGATTTGTGAAAATTGCATTTCACAAGCCCATAAAATAATTAGCGAAGACGCAACACATACAGGTGCAAATGCAACAGCAAATTCAAAGCCAGTTAAATTGCTTAAACCATCAGAAATAACTGCACATTTAAACGAATACGTAATAGGCCAAGAAGAAGCCAAAAAAGTAATTTCTGTTGCAGTTTACAACCATTTTAAACGCATCAATGCGCAATCAAACGCCAAAGAAGTTGAAATAGAAAAATCAAATATTTTATTAGTTGGTGAAACCGGAACTGGTAAGACACTTTTGGCCAAAACACTTGCAAAAATATTAGCTGTTCCTTTTTGTATTGCAGATGCAACTGTATTAACTGAAGCAGGCTATGTAGGCGAAGATGTTGAAACCGTTCTGACACGTTTGTTGCAAGCAGCCAATTATGATGTCAATGCTGCTGAAAGAGGCATTATTTACATTGATGAAATCGATAAAATCAGCAGAAAAAGCGATAACCCTAGCATTACCAGAGATGTCAGTGGAGAAGGTGTTCAACAGGCCTTGTTAAAAATTTTAGAAGGCACAACTGCCAATGTACCCCCTCAAGGTGGCAGAAAACACCCCGATCAAAAAATGATACAAATTAACACCCAACATATTTTGTTTATATGTGGTGGTGCTTTTGATGGAATAGATAAAATTATTTCGAGGAGATTGCAAACACAATCTATTGGCTTTAAAGCTGCCGACCAACTAGAAACAGCCAATGACCCAAATATTTTGAATTATATTACCCAAGCAGATATAAAAACCTATGGTTTGATTCCTGAAATCATTGGACGTTTGCCAGTACTTTGCCATTTAAATCCTCTAGATAAAACTGCACTCAAAAATATCTTAATTCAACCTAAGAATGCCTTGATTAAACAATATGAGTATTTGTTTGCCCTTGAAGGTATTGATTTAAAAATTGACGATGCTGTTGTTGATTTAATTGTAGATACTGCATTTGAATTGAAATTAGGAGCCAGAGGATTGAGAAGTATTTGTGAATCGTTAATGCTTGATTATATGTATGAGTTACCTGATTCAAACAACACAGAAAAAAAATTACATATAGGCTTGAAACAGGCTGAAGCCAAAATGAAAATTATTCGTTTCAAAAATCAGGTTGCGGCATAAGCACAACTTAACCAAATGTAAAAAAGTGAGTGGAATTGGTTATTTTGCAATGAATGGAAAGAACATTAAATGACCCTAAAGTTACAAAGGCCTGGACCATGTATGACTGGGCCAATTCTGTATTTTCATTAACTATTGCAACAGCAATATTTCCGCTTTATTATGATTCTGTAAGTGAAGCAACGGCTCTGGCCCAAGGTAATTACGTAGATAAAGTTTACTATATCAACATTGGCCCATTTAAAATTGTCAATTCTGCATTGTATTCATATGCATTGTCAATTGGGTTCTTAATCATTACCTTCTTATCTCCAATTTTATCAGGCATAGCAGACGCCAAACAGAATAAACTTTCTTTCATGAAGTTTTTCTGTTACCTAGGCTCATTGAGTTGTGTCATGATGTATTTTTTCACCCCCGAAAATTTTTATTTAGGATTGGTTTTGTTCATAATTAGCTTGGTTGGTTTTGGGGGGAGTATTGTGTTTTACAATGCCTTTTTACCTGAAATTGCCTCTGAAGACCAGTTTGACCAATTGAGTGCAAAAGGATTTTCTATGGGCTATATCGGATCGGTATTGTTGCTCATTATAAACTTGATTTTAATTATGAAGACCGATTGGGTTTTTCCGGTTGCAAGTAAGGCCGAAAGTCTTATGAATGAAGGCCTAACAGCTTCTAAAGCCTTAGAAAAAGCCACCGCTTATTACAAACTCATGGCTACTAAATTGAGCTTTGTCAGTGTGGGAATTTGGTGGGCAGGATTTGCACAAATAAGTTTTAAACATTTAAAGGAATATCCTAAAAAAGACACCTCCAGCAATGCCAATAATTTAAAAAAGGGTTTCCATGAATTACAACATGTTTTCAAAGAAATCAAACAATCAGGTTCTGGTAGAATTGGGTATTTTTTAATTGGTTATTTCTTTGCAAGTATGGGCATTCAAACTGTAATGTATGTGGCTAGTTTGTTTGGCTCATTGGAATTAAAAATGGAAACAACTGAACTCATTGCAACTATTTTAATTATACAATTAATTGCCATAGTTGGGGCTAAAGCATTTGCTTTACTTTCAGCAAAAATGGGAAACATTTATAGCCTAATGACTATGCTACTGATTTGGATAGGCATTACCATAGGGGCCTATTGTGTTCAAACATCCATTCAGTTTTATGTATTAGCCTTAGTAGTTGGCATAGTGATGGGAGGTATTCAATCAATGTTCAGGTCTACGTTTGCAAAAATAATTCCTGAGCATACCACTGACCATGCCTCTTATTTTAGCTTTTATGATGTATGCGAAAAACTGGCAACTGTACTAGGTACATTTGTATTTGCCTTTATCAATACGCTAACTGGCAATATGAGAAGTTCTGTGTTGGTATTGATGGTATTTTTTTTAGTAGGTTTGTTTTTTGTATCTAGAATTAAAAATTTTATCGGTAAAACAGCATAACAATGGCCGCCATAAAAGTTGAAATTTCAATCCCCTGTTTTGTAGATCAATTCAAACCTGAAATTGGTTTAGACATGGTAAAAGTGCTTGAAAAAGCCGGATGTACCGTTATTTACAATCCTGAGCAAACATGTTGCGGGCTGCCTGCTTTTCATGCAGGACATTGGGATGATGCTAGACAAATTGCTGAAAAATTTATCAATGAAGTTTCTAACGACAAAACATTGATTGCGGGTGCTGGCGCTTGCACTTCAATGATCCGAAACTCTTATGATTTATTGTTTCAAAACTCGAGCTACCATAATAAATTCAGAAACCTTCAAAAACGCACTTTTGAATTCAGTGAATTTTTAAACGATGTTTTAAAAATGGGCTTTATTGGCTCACAACTCCAAGGTAAAGCAGTTTTGATTGATGCCTGCCAAGCAACAGGTCAATGTGGTATTTCTCAACAGCCCAGAAACTTGTTAAAATTAGTGGAAGGATTAGAGCTGATTGAACTACCTAAACAAGGATTATGCTGTGGCTTTGGTGGAACTTTTTCTATAAAATCAGAAACTCTTTCTGTGAATATGGCCAAAGAATTGATTGACCAAATTTTAACTACGGGAGCGCGATATGTTATTTCTACTGACTATACGTGTTTAATTCAATTAGACAGTGTTCTAAAGAAGCAGGGCATTCAACAACTAGAAATGCTTCATATTGCAGAAGTTTTAGCCAGTGGAATATAAGCCATGAGCACTGCCGTTTTTTCTTATGCTGATTTGCTTGCTTTTACAAAAGGCGTATTTGTTCATTTTGGCATGCAACAAGAAGCTGCAGAAATTGCAGCCAAGAACTTAATTCTTGCAGACTTAAGAGGAATCGATTCTCATGGAATTGCCCGTTTGAGTGGCTATATCCGTTTACAAAAAGCAGGAAGAGCCAATTTTAAACCCAACTTTCAAATTCTGCACCAAACCCCTTCTACAGCTACACTCGATGCCGACCAAGGATTGGGACTTAACAGTGCACATGAAGGCATGTTGCTTGCAATAGAAAAAGCCAAGCAGGTTGGCTCTGGCTGGGTTGCAATTCAAAATAGCAATCATTTTGGTATTGCAGCTGCGCACGCCTTATTGGCGCTTGAGCATGACATGATTGGATTTGCCTTGACCAATGCCAGCCCATTGGTTACCCCAACTAATGGCAAAGAACGCATGCTGGGTACCAATCCCATTTGCATTTGCTTTCCGAGCAACCGAAGTCAAGCCTTTGTTTTAGATATGGCTACAAGCGCTGCAGCCAATGGCAAACTTGAAATAGCACAAAGATTGGGAAAAGATTTGCCGCCAAATTGGGTACAAAGTTCAGAAGGAATGGCCAGTAACAATGCCCATGAATTAAAAGACGGAGGGGCATTGCTTCCTCTAGGTGGACACAAAGGTTATGGGCTTGCCTCAATGGTTGATATTTTATCGGGGGTATTATCTGGGGCCAATTACGGACCATGGGTCCCTCCATTTGTTGCATTTCTAGACCCATTGGAAAATTTACCCGGAAAAGGAATTGGTCATTTTGTTGGTGCTTTGCGCATAGATGCATTCAGACCTGCAACCGATTTTAAAAACCATATGGACAATTGGATTGATCGGTTCAAGCAAACAAGCCCAATCAATGAAAACAAACCTGTTTTAATTCCCGGGGAACTTGAATATTTAGAGGCCAATGAACGCATGAAAAATGGCATTCCACTGCATAACCTTGTATTGGAGAGTATGCTTGAATTGTCAAATGAAACAGGCGTAACAATGCCCATTCAACTATAGCCAACCTTTACGTTTAAACCAGATCCAAATTATAAGGCTGATAGCTACCATGCAAATCAAAACCATTGGATAGCCGTAATTTAATTTCAGTTCGGGCATAAATTCAAAATTCATTCCATATACGCCTACAACAAATGTGAGTGGTAAAAAAAATGCAGAAAACGCAGTTAAAATCCGCATCACTTCGTTGGTCTTCTGAGAAGAGATGCTGAGGTATACATGCAACAATGATTGACTGCTGTCATAAATTTCATCCGTTAAAGTTTCGAGCCCAATGAAATAGTCGTGTAAATCGCCGTAAAATGGAGATTTATCTTCATTCATTGGCATCAAGTCTATGACCATTTTATTGATTAAATTCAGGCGTTTCATTAAGTAGGTTTTCCGCTTTATGGCATAGAGTTTTTGGAGTAAATCTGGGATTCTTTTCTTTAAAAAAATACGTTCTTCATACACGTCTATGTCTCGGTCTATGAGGTATAAAGGAGATTGAAATGTTTCCAAAACATTTTTATACAATTTGCATACCAGTTCATATGGGCGCAGTGTTTGCGAATTGTTTGCATACTTCAGGGCTACTTTTTCTACAATATCAGTTGGGCATCGGTGAATGGTTAATAAAAAGTCATTGGTGTAAAACACCGCCAATTTACGGGTCAATTGCTGAAAACTAGCGGCATTGGATTCCGCATTTACATCAAACATTCTAAAAATTGCAAAGTTGTATTGGCCTATCTGTTCAATTTTAGGCAAATGACCAGATTGCATACAATCACTCACTGCAGTTAACGGCAAGTTGTATTGCATTGCTAGTGTTCGTAAATCGGCGTCTGTTGGCATGCTCACATCAACCCAATTAAATTTGAACCCATTCAATTGTTGTATATTCATCTTGATTAGCTCTTTTACAGACAAGATAGGTAATTTCAACAACTATGGATTTTGAATTATGCGACAATGCCCTTTTGAATGTGTATAAATTCCCTGTGTAATAAGTTGTGAATCAAACCAAAAAAGAAGGAAGCATGGTACTTTTGTTATCATTCAAAAACTGACCAAATTATGCTTAAACATGTTTGCCTTATCACGCTAATTGTCATTGCTTTTTCTATGCCTCAAAGTCTTGCACAATTAAGTACTAGGAATGCTGGAGTAACTTTTAGGTTCGACGATTATCAAAGTCCGGCTAAACTTGAAAAACTGAGAGCTGTATTTAACAAACATGGCAAAAAAATGGTGTATGCTTTAAACAGTCAATTGGGCGAATTAAGAGGAGATGCTAACTATTTCTCAACACTAAAGAAAATGGCTGAAGAGGGCCATGAATTGGCCGATCAAAGCCCCAATGATGTAACCCAATATATTGGATTTTCTAACAGTTCAGATATTAGTTATTACCAAGGGAAAGCCGGCGTACAATCAGTGAACTTAAGTACTAAAAAAATACTTTTTAAGTATTACCTTAAAAACAATAAAGGAGTTGGAGATGAAGGTAAAGTAAGGATAACTCCACAATATTTGATTTCTGAGCAGGCTGGAGAATGGGAGCAAAATAAAATATGGAGCAATTATTTTACACATGTTTATTTGCCCAGTTTAAATGAAGTGGTTGAAATAAACTATATCAACAACAGAAATCCACTTGATCCAGATACGCTTTATTTTAAATCGTTTTGGAGCGAAGAAATTACCTTAAACAGTGTAAGTTCAACCGAATACAAAAAAGTCTCTCCATATGATTTGGGTGTTCACGATGATGCCATTCGTTTAATGGCTGAATTGAGCTTAAAAATATTTGCCAAATACCAGCTCCCTCAACCCAAGGTATTTATTCATCCGGGAGGTTCAATCCCATACATCAGTGCAGATGTCATTTCAAGAATTTATGGCAATGAATTTCATTACGATTGTGGCAGCACCTACCCACAAATCTTTAATACTTATTTACATGCAAACAGAAATGGATTCAATCATTTTGCCATACCTGGAGGAGATTTTACAGAGGAATACAAGTCAACCAATGAAATTAAAAAAATTATCAGCGATAACAGAGCAAACCATACTCACAGCATCAGTATTAACCACTTAAATACATGGGGCAACGTAGCCCCAATAGACACCATTTGTAAGCGCATCGATGAATTGCTAACCTGGTGTGAGGCGAATCAAATTCCAGTTAGAACATATCATGAGGTTTACGAAGAATTGTATTTGAAAAATTTAAATCTGAGTGAAAATATATTCCCAAAAACCAACCTCGATTTGAATGCAGATGGCTCACCAGATGGCGTTATCATGAGGTCTGCTACACACGAGCCAGATGCGGGTGTAGATTCAACCCACCCAGATGCTTTTAAATGCACTCAGTCTGCTCAAATGATGATTGTGAAACAACTCGGCGGATTGACAAAAGGATGGAATACATTCAGCATTTATAGCAAGGGTGCTGCAAATGACTGGGACAATGTGGGCATTTACCTTTCTCTACCAGAAGCAGATTACAGCGTTGTGCTGCCTGTAAACGCCAATTCTATTGATTATGTCAAACACAGCTATCGGTTTTATGTACCTGACAACGTCTCTTATCTATCTATGTATTTTAATTGTAATAACAGCTCTAAAAGCAGTATTTATATTAGTGGTATGGAAATTAGAGCAGATGCAAAACCAAGCATTTTGCTAAAAAATATTACCCGTAATGCAAATGAAGTTTTTGCAGTTAAAGATCTCCGTAAAGAAGTGCGAGACCTGAACTTTTCTCCTGGACTCATTAATTGGAAAATACATAGAAATGCCTTGTACAATAACGCCACTTTGGTTTTTGGGAACCAACTCCGAATTATTCCTAATCAAAAATTTTGGATTGGCGAGGACAGCATTGTATTGATTGCAAAAAATGCAGCGGGAAATGCCGATACCAGTACCGTATTTATTTACTCTTACCAAGCAAATGGATGTATTGGTAAAGCCAACACCATTGCTATCAATCCGTTGGCAAGCGATTCCGCATATGTATGGTATGCTATGCCTGTTGACGATTCTCTTGAATTCAAACAAAGTCCTGTTATTGTAGTTTATCCAACCCAAAACACCAATTACTTTTTAGATATCTATTCGAGAAACAATGGAGGCATGCTCACACACGAATTGCCCCTGAATGTAAACCTGTCAAAACAAATTGGAATAGCCACCAAAGAAATTGCTTTTGGCAAGCAAGACACTTTGGTTCTCACTTATGACGATTTAAATATACCTAGGTGTTTTAGTCAGTGTCAGTTGAAAAATGTAAACACCAGCCATTCTATAAAAATATACCAATCGGCTAATCAATTAGACAGCGTCGTCATTATTAGAGATAGTTTATTACGGAACTTCTCTGACTTTACGCTTTCATTGAGTTCTGTTACTTGTGACGATGCCAGTTGGAAAATTATTTTAAATGCGGCTCCAGTTGGCTTAGCCAATGCAACTACAAATGCGCTTAAACAACCTATTATTGGACCCAATCCTTTTGCTAGGTCTTTGATGGTATTCTCAGCACCAGCGGAATCACAATTTTACTTGTATGACTTAAATGGGAAATTAATGGGCAAATTTAACAAGACAACACTGGAACAAACAGACTTTTCTGGTTATGAAAACGGATGCTATTTAATGCAGGTAAAGGCTCAAGACAGTGTGTTTAATTTAAAACTCATTAAGGAATAAAAACAAACGAGGCGTGCGGCAAAGCCGCGCGCCTCGTTTAACACGCGTATATCCCTCTTATAAATGAATGCACTCCCCATAAGCTTGGGCAGCTGCTTCCATAATGGCTTCACTCATGGTTGGGTGTGGGTGAACCGACTTGATAATTTCCATGCCTGTTGTTTCTAATTTTCTGGCAACAACTACTTCAGCAATCATTTCAGTTACATTGGCACCTACCATATGTGCACCTAAAAATTCACCATATTTGGCATCAAAAATTAACTTGATGAAACCTTCTTTTGCACCAGCAGCACTTGCTTTTCCGCTGGCACTGAATGGGAATTTACCCACTTTAATTTCGTAACCAGCTTCTTTAGCAGCTTTTTCGGTATAACCAACTGAAGCCACCTCAGGTGAACAATAAGTACAACCAGGAAGATTGTTGTAGTTTAAAGGCTCAGGGTGGTGACCCGCAATTTGTTCTACACATATAATGGCCTCAGCACTGGCAACGTGTGCCAAAGCAGGACCTTTTACTATATCACCAATGGCATATACGCCTTTTACATTTGTTGCATAATAATCATCTACCAATACTTTGCCTTTATCGGTTTTGATACCTAAAGCTTCTAAACCTAAGTTTTCTAAATTGGTTTGAATACCTACTGCCGACAATACAATATCTGCTTCCAATTCAACAACACCGGTGGCAGTTTTCACTTTCACTTTGCAGCCAGCTCCTTTGGTATCAACAGACTCTACAGATGCAGAAGTCATGATTTCTATACCTGATTTTTTGAAAGATTTTGCCACTTCTTTAGAAACATCTTCGTCTTCAATTGGCAGAATATTTGGCATAAATTCTACAATAGTTACTTTGGTACCCATGCTATTGTAGAAATAAGCAAACTCACAACCAATGGCACCAGAACCCATTACAATCATAGATTTTGGTTGCTCAGGCATAACCATTGCTTCTCTGTAGCCAATAACTTTTTTGCCATCAATTTTTATATTTGGCAATTCTCTGCTTTTTGCTCCAGTAGCTAAAATAATCTGCTTTGCTTCAACTGTTTTTTTAGTTCCAGCAGCTTCTGTCACTTCAACTTTACCAGCAGCCAATAATTTACCAGTACCGGCAATAACATCTATTTTGTTCTTTTTCATCAAGAATGCAATGCCTTTACTCATGCCATCAGCCACACCCCTGCTTCTCTTAATAACCGATTCAAAGTTATGTGTAGTTCCGGCGGGCACTTGAATGCCATAATCAGCAGCATGTTTAATGTATTCAAAAACCTGTGCTGATTTTAAAAGTGCTTTGGTTGGTATGCACCCCCAGTTTAAACAAACACCACCCAATTCTGCTTTTTCAATGATAGCTGTTTTTAAACCCAATTGACTGGCGCGAATGGCAGCCACATATCCACCAGGACCGCTACCTATAACTATTAAATCGTAACTCATACTGTTCTTATTTTTGGCAAAATAACTGAATTCCACCGACAATTCAATAAAATACATCGGCTAGAGCACCTAAGTAGAATTCTTCTTAAACTTTTGATTTTATAACGAATATTTTTCTTCTCCTACTCAATTTCCATTAATTTGCAGAAAAATATATCTCATGAGATCCGCAGAAATACATACCAACAAAGGAATTTTAAAAATTGAATTCTTTGAAAACGATGCCCCCAAAACAGTAGATAACTTTTGTAAACTAGCCGAAAGCGGCTACTACAATGGGGTTAAATTTCACAGAGTTATTCCTGCATTTGTGATTCAAGGTGGGGACCCAACTGGTACTGGAGCTGGTGGACCAGGGTATACCATTCCTTGTGAATTAACAGGCAACAACCAGTACCACGATAGAGGGGTCTTGAGCATGGCTCACAGAGGAAGAGATACCGGAGGTTCGCAATTTTTTATTTGCCACAACAGATCAAACACCCAACATTTAGACCGTAACCATACCTGCTTTGGCAAAGTGGTTGAAGGCATAGAATTGATTGACCTCATTGAACAAGGTGATGTCATGGAACAAGTGATTGTAAACAAGAACTAAAAAAGATTCATAGCAGTATGTTACAAATACACACCCTCAGAGAAAATTTAGAAGAGGTAAAAAGGAAACTTGCAAAAAAACAAGTCAAACACCTTTCTGACCTCGACACCATCGTGCATTTGGATGACAAAAGAAAACACTTGAAAGTTGCCCTAGAAGCCAATTTAGCAGAAGCCAATGGCATTGCAAAAAAAATGGGTGAATTGATGAAAACAGGAGCTAAAGATGAAGCTGAAAAACTCAAAGCCCGTTCGAGTGAGCTCAAAGAACAATCAAAAAGCCAAGAAGAGCAGCTCAAAGAACTTGACAACCATATTTACCAGTTATTGGTTACTTTTCCAAACCTGCCGCACGACAGTGTTCCTGAAGGTAAAACTCCCGAAGACAACGCCAATGTTTACGAGTGGGGAAGTATTCCAACCTTATATGAAGGAGCCGTACCTCATTGGGATTTGATCAAGAAATATGATTTAATTGACTTTGAACTAGGTGCAAAAATTACGGGTGCAGGTTTTCCTGTTTATAAAAACAAAGGAGCTAGGCTACAAAGAGCCATGATTAATTTCTTTTTAGACGAGGCTGTAAAAGCAGGCTACAAAGAAGTGATGCCGCCAATATTGGTAAATGCCGATTCAGGTTTTGGAACAGGACAATTGCCAGACAAAGAAGGTCAGATGTACCATGTAAATGTAGACGACCTATACTTAATTCCAACCGCAGAGGTGCCTATTACCAATTTGTACCGCGATGTGATTTTAAAAGAAGAAGACTTACCCATAAAAAATGTAGGGTATACTCCATGTTTTAGAAGAGAGGCTGGAGCTTGGGGTGCACACGTTCGCGGCTTAAACAGGTTACACCAATTCGACAAAGTAGAAATTGTACAATTGGTTCACCCCGACCAATCTTATGCAGTTTTAGAAGATATGGTAAAACATGTACAAGGTTTATTAGAAAAATTAGAACTGCCTTATAGAATATTGCGCTTGTGTGGTGGCGATATGAGTTTTTCTTCAGCCCTTACTTACGACTTTGAAACATACAGTGCCGCGCAAAAACGTTGGTTAGAGGTAAGTTCAACTTCAAATTTTGAGAGTTTTCAATCCAACAGAATGTTGTGTAGGTTCAAACCCAAAGAAGGTAAAAACCAATTGGTACATACCCTAAATGGCAGTGCTTTGGCCTTGCCTCGAATTGTTGCTACCCTATTGGAAAACAACCAAACCAAAGACGGCATACACATTCCAAAAGCCTTACAACCCTATACTGGTTTCGATTTTATAGATTAACAAAAAGCCCCGCTTCGCGGGGCTTTTTGTTTACTTTTGGTTTTTAGCAACCTGGTCTTTTAATTCCTTGAGTTCTTTTAAGTCTTTGGCCTCACACTTGCATTTTTCAGGTGAAGTGCTGTAAAAATACATGAGTTCACTGTTGGCTGCAGTTACAAATAACCTATTGCAGGTTTTTTCATCCTTGGCATAAAAGAAATACATCAAATCTTTGTCTTGATTTTTAATGGCTTGTTGAATGGTTTCAGCATCGGCCTCTACATCTATATCTCCATTAAACAAAGTAGCAGGATCATCTTTTCCTTTTAATACATACTGACTATTTTCTATGAGCAATTTCAAATCAATCATGAGACTTTTATCGCTTGGGTAATCGCTCATCATGGCACTTTCGGTCATACCACTGTTTTTACCAACCTGAATTGCGGCATTGAAATAGTTGTTTAGCAACTGAACACCTCTAATAGTTTCTGTTTCCCAATCGTTGGTATCAATTTTATTGTTACAAAAAGCATAGGCCAATAAATTGTCTTTGGTAACCCTTTTAGAGAACTTATTAATAATTGCCAAACCATTAAAATCTTCTTCTGAAGAACCCAATTTAGCTTTGTTCTTTGAGCCTTTAGCTTTACTAAAAATTAAAAACGCATAATTACCTTTTTTATACTTCTGAATATCGCGTTGTATATCTATATCAAAAGCGTATTCAACCGCAGTAAATGACCAATACTTGTTCATGGCACTTTCTATAGAGGCGCTGTATGCGCTATCTTGAAACAAAACCACCACCAATTTGGTATCTTTAAAAGCATCTAAACTTTCTTTGGTTTTAAATGTGCCAAACTGAGCAAAAGCAGCGTTTAAACACAAACTTAAAAAGAGTATTAAATTTATTTTTTTCATATTCAATTGGGTTCAATTAAAATGGAACTCCATACAATCATACTAAAAAAGCAGCTCAAATTGAACTGCTTTTAGAATTAAATATTGTAATTGACAACCTATTGCATTTCTGCCTTTTCCATCCCATAATGTTTTCCATATGGATGCAAAGATTCTCTGAGTATTCTTCTGGCCACAAATATTCTGGTTTTGACAGTACCAATTGGAATATGAAGTATTTCTGCAATTTCGTGGTATTTGAAACCTTTGAAGTTCATTGTAAAGGGCTTCTTCAAGTTGCTTGGTAATTTTTCTATTGCAGATTCAATGTCCTTCATCACAAACTTTTGTTCGCCTGCATTTTTCACACTGCTGCTCACCGAGTCTAAATAAAAATCATTGTCGGTTTGGTCAATGAATGTATTGCGCTTCACCATTCTTCTGTAATTGTTGATGAAGGTGTTTTTCATAATGGTGTATAACCAACCTTTTAAATTGGTTCCATCTTCAAACTTTTCTTGATAAATAAATGCCTTCAACATGGTGTCTTGCAACAAATCGTTGGTATCTTCTACATTTCTTGTTAACTGGTAAGCATATTGCCTGAGTGGTCTGCTTTCTTTTTCTACAAGGTTTTTGAATTCTATGGCAGTCATTGTTTAACGTTTTAAGTGATTTGTTAAACAAAGATAGAAATTCGAATGAAAGAATCAAGTATTTTGTTTAACTTTTTTATATTTTTATTAAACAAGCGTAATTATTTGTTTATCTGACATTTAAAATATTTTAAGCCTATTTTAAGGGCGTTACAACAAGAAATAAGCCACAATAAGTTGAATTATTTTACCTAATTGTTAAACAATACATAACAAATCTTGTTCAATCTATTAGTTCAAACAATTAAACACCTACAAACCATAAATAGATTATACCTAACTTGCCTAACAATGGAAATTACAGTTTCAAGAAAAGCACATTTTAATGCAGCCCATCGTTTACATGTAGACGCATGGACAGATGAAGTGAATCGCAATTTCTTTGGTTTGTGCAACAATAAAAACTACCATGGGCACAATTATGATTTTACCGTTTCTTTAACTGGCCAAATAGATCCTGTTTCAGGTTATTTATTCGACATGAAAGAACTCGCTACAATCATTAAGCTTGAAGTTGAAGATTGCTTTGACCACAAAAATTTAAACCTGGATACAAAAGAATTTAAACAACTCAATCCAACTGCAGAAAACATTGCAATAGTTATCTGGAATAAATTGAGGGCTAAACTTCCAAACAGACTCAAACTAAAAATTACACTGTATGAAACCGAAAGAAACTTTGTTGAATACCAAGGAAACCCCCAATAAACAAGAAGAAGAAATGGAATTAGACCACAGCTTTTTCTCAATGGAAACACCGTTGAGAGCAGATGCCTTTGAATTAGACGATGATTTAAAAGTTGAATTGATTGAAAAACATTTCAAAGAAATCATGCAAATTTTAGGCTTAGACTTAAATGACGATAGCTTAAAAGGTACGCCAAATAGGGTGGCTAAAATGTATGTGAAAGAGTTGTTCAAAGGATTGAACCCTAAGAACATGCCTGAGGCCAAACTTTTCGATAACAAATACAATTACAAAAACATGTTGGTTGAGAAAAACATTTCCTTCCACAGTGTTTGTGAACACCACTTTGTACCCATTATTGGCAAAGCACATGTGGCTTACATTCCAAATAAAGAGGTAGTAGGCTTGAGTAAACTCAATAGGATTGTAAGGTATTTTGCCCAAAGACCGCAGGTACAAGAACGCATGACCATGCAAATAGCCAATATGCTCAAAGAGGTGTTGAATACCCAAGATGTAGCTGTTATTATAGAAGCCGATCACTTGTGTGTGGCCATGAGAGGCGTTCAAGATATCACTAGCAGCACTGTTACATCAGAGTTTTGCGGTAAATTCCAAGACGCCAAAACCAGAGAAGAACTGCTCAATTATATTGCGTTAAAGGGTTAGGCTTTAGAAACCAACATGTATGCTGTTGCCTTTAACAATTGCTGTTTCTACCGAAGGCACCCCAAATGAATAAGGCAAGTAAGCTAATGAAGGAATTTCTTTGGTAATAAATACATTGCCAACCTTACCTTTGCTAATGCTGCCATGTGTTTTACTCAATTCAAGTGCATAAGCACCATTAATGGTTGCTGCATTTAAGGCTTCTTCTGGTGTTAATTTCATTTGAATGCAAGCTAGGCTAATTACAAAACCCATACGGCCATTTGGTGAGCTTCCTGGGTTGTAATCGGTGGCCAAACAAACAGGTAAGCCAGCGTCTATCATTTGACGAACTGGGGCATAAGGTAAACCCAAAAAGAATGAACAATTGGGCAATGCAACAGGCATAGTAGCTGAATTTATCAAACAATGAATTTCATCCTCACCTATGTGTTCCAAATGGTCAACACTCAAGGCTTGGTGTTTTACGGCTACCTGAACGCCTCCTGTAACACCCAGCTCATTGCCATGTATTTTTGCTTTAATATTGTACTTACTGGCAGCCGTTAACAATTGGTCCGTTTCGTCTACAGTAAAAAAACCTTGATCACAAAATACATCAAAATAATCGGCCAGGCCCTCCCCAGCAACAACAGGCAACATTTTGTCGATAACTAAATTAATGTATTCGGCTCTGTTGTTTTTATATTCCATTGGAATGGCGTGCGCACCTAAAAAAGTTGCTTTAATTTCTATGGGAGAAACAGCTTTCAATTGCTGAATGACACGCAACATTTTAATCTCGTCTTCAAAAGTTAAACCATAGCCACTTTTAATTTCAATGGCTCCAGTACCATATTTCATTACCTCTAACAAACGGGTATAAGCCCCTTGCATCAGTTCATGTTCAGACATGGCCCTGAGTTTTGCCGCGGAATTTAAAATACCCCCTCCTGCTGCAGCAATTTCTTCGTAAGATTTGCCTTTAATACGCATCACAAACTCCTCTTCTCTACTTTTAGCAAATACCATATGGGTATGCGAATCAACAAAACTTGGCAGTACATATTTACCAGTTGCATCTTTAATTTCCATGTCTTTGCAATGGGTAAAACGGTCGGCAAATAAATTCAGCTCAGCCATGCTACCGTATTCCTCTATCATGCCATCTTTGATCCAAAGCCAGGCATTATCTATGCAAGTAAACTCTTGCATTTCTTTGCCTTTTTTTAATAAGCGATTGCTTTCATCTACACCACAGAGTGCCTTGATATTTTTAATTAATACATTTCCCATAGCCTGACAAAATAAAAGAATTTAATTCTCAAAATACAAGACTCCCCCATTTTAAATGAAATAGTAACTGAAAGTAATTTTTTAGGCTTGAAATTGTACTTTTATGCCATGTTAAAAACCAGACTATTGGGTTGCCTAATTTTTGCATTTATACTGGCGGTATGTTCAAAAGCACATTCACAAGAAATTCAGTCAGACGCTTCCATTGCAGCACAATTTAAACAATTGAAACAAGGACTATCTGTGTTGTACATTGCAGCACACCCCGATGATGAAAACACGCAATTACTTACCTACTTATCGAAAGTAAAACATTTTAGAACGGCCTATTTGTCGCTGACCCGAGGCGATGGTGGACAAAATTTAATTGGCTCAGAACAAGGCATTGCATTGGGCATTGTCAGAACACATGAATTGGCCCAAGCACGTAAAATAGATGGCGCTGAACAATTCTTTACCCGAGCCTATGATTTTGGTTATAGTAAAACAGCAAAAGAAACCTTTCAAAACTGGAATAAATCTGCGTTGCTAGCAGATGTGGTTTTTGTAATCAGAAAATTTAAACCAACTGTCATCATTACTCGGTTCGATTCAGACGGATCAGGTGGACACGGACAACATACAGCCTCTGCTATACTCGCATATGAGGCTTTTAAATTGGCTGCAGACCCTCATCAATTTCCTGAACAATTGAAATATGTTGATACACATCAATGCAAAAGACTATTTTACAACAGTATAGCCAATTGGCAACCATTCTCAACCAACAAAGCCAATTTAATGGCTTTAGAAATTGGTCAATTTATTCCAGAGTTAGGAAAAAACACAGGAGAAATAGCTGCTGAAAGCAGAAGTATGCACTTGAGTCAAGGATTTGGAACCGAGAAAAGAAGAGGCTTACAAACAGAATATTTTAAAGCCATTGCTGGCGATACCACAAACTTATTTGGTGATTTATTCAAGGGCATTCCAAGTGAATCTGAAAGCATCGACCTAACACTCGCTTTCAAAAAATACATACAAAAAGCAGAAAAAGCGTGGCAAACTAAACAGTTAAAACAGTGCAATACTTTCTTGTTTAAAGCCCGCCATCAACTTATTAAATTAGGCATTCAACCAAAGCATCATTTGCATAAAAACATTCAAAATCTTCTTTTGGCTGTGAATGGTATTTATATAGAATCGGTATACAAACAACAAGAACTACCTGTTGCTGGCGACTCTATAGCTATTGAAGTTGAAATCAATTCCCGTCAATCCAACCAAGTTGTACTAAAAAACATTGCCATTGGTAACAAGCCATTCATTTTAAAACAAGCACAAGTATTGTCAAAAAACACAGCCTATGCCTATCAGACACAAATTTTGCTGGATACAGTTAACGCTTCAAATTTATATTGGCTCAACAAAGGTTTAAATCAAAATTTATATGCTATTGATTTGCCTGAAATTGGTACCGATATCGGTTCTACTTTTTCGATACCCGTTAGTTGGTACCTTCAAATTGGTAAAGATTCTTTGTATATAGAAAGCTCCGTGAATCAGAAAATAGTGACCCCTCAATCTGGTGAAACGTATAGAACACTCTTTGTAAACCCACCCCTATTACTGAGCCTTCCTAAACAATTATTCATTGCCCCAAAAGGGCAAAAACATACGTTAGCATTAGGCTTAAAAGCATTTAAAAACTTGCAATCAATACATCTCAATATTCAGGCCCCATTTGGGTGGAAAATAAATATACCCAACCCAGAAACTACACTCTCAAAAGCAGAATTTAAAACTGTAAAAATTGAACTTATCGCTTCAGATTCTGCCCAAACAGGGCTACTTTTAGTTGAAGCAACTGATAGCCTTCAAACTTATTCACTGCAACAAGAAATCATTGAATATACGCATATTGGAAAACAGGTATACTATTTGCCAGCACAACTAAAACTATACCCATATAACCTTCTGAGCAGTCACAAAAAAATCGGGTATATTACTGGAGCAAAAGACCTAACGCCAAGCATTTTAAAGGAACTTGGCTATGCTGTTGAATTGATAAATGCCGACAAATTTGCCGAAATCCAATTAAGCGATTATGATGTATTGATATTTGGCATCAGAAGTTTTAATCTTTACCCACAACTTCATCAATACAGAGAAAAATACTTGTCATTTGTGCAAGATGGTGGCAATTTATTGGTTTTATACCAAACCAATAGTTTTAGCAACAATCTTGATAAAACCATAGGTCCATACCCATTTGGCATTTCAAAGGAGCGAACCACTAACGAAAATGCACCTGTACAATACAATGCGCAATCTGTATCATTTTTATCTAAACCCAATGCAATAGGAGCCGCCGATTTTGACAACTGGGTTCAAGAAAGAGGAATTTATTACGCCAATGAAATAGACAATGCATATAAAACCCCTTTACTCATTTCGGATTTTAATGAATCACCCAATACCGGAGCAGTCATTCAGTGTAATTATGGAAAAGGAAAATTTACCTATACCGGGCTATCGTTTTTTAGACAACTACCTGCAGGGGTAAATGGAGCCGTTAAGTTGTTGCTAAACTTAATTGAACAATAATTATGCGTTGTTTTTGGCATGGTCTGCCAAGAATTGAGCCAATCCACTGTCTGTTAATGGATGCTTCAATAATGCTAAAATACTGTTCAATGGGCTAGTAATTACATGCGCACCTACCTGAGCAGACTTTACAATATGTACAGGGTTTCTGATAGAAGCTGCTAGTATTTGTGTTTGATAGCCTTGCACAGCAAATATTTGTGATATTTCTGCAATAAGTTGTATGCCGTCGAATGAAATGTCATCTAAGCGGCCTACAAATGGGCTAATGTAGGTAGCACCTGCTTTGGCAGCTAGTATGGCCTGACCAGAACTAAACACCAACGTGCAATTGGTTCTTATGCCTTTAGAAGTTAAATATTTAATGGCTTTGATACCATCTTTAATCATCGGAATTTTTACAACTATGTTTTCATGGAGGGCTGCTAATTTTTCGCCTTCGGCAATCATTTCATTGTAAGTAGTAGCAATTACCTCTGCACTCACATCTCCATCTACAATATTACAGATGTCGACATAGTGTTTCAATACAGCTGCTTCGCCTTTAATACCTTCTTTTGCCATTAAAGAAGGGTTGGTTGTTACACCATCTAAAATACCTAAGTCGTTTGCTTCTTTAATTTGATCAAGATTTGCTGTATCGATAAAAAATTTCATGTGTTTGATTTTAATGCATGCAAAGATACTTTTTTGGCAATAAGTCTGAAAATGAAAACAAAAATAAAACGCAAAAAAAGTCCGATTGGTTACCCAATCGGACTTTTAAATATTTGAAATATAATTATTTCTTTTTAAAACCTAGCAATGCAGCTCCTGTAGCCAAAAGACCAATAGCTGCATCAACAGGCACATCTATTGGGTCTCCACCATTATCTGGTACACCTTGTGCAAATAACTGATTTGCAAAAAGAATACCCAGCATTGTTAAAACAGTTACATACAATTTGATATTTTTCATAATTATTCCTATTATCTACTTTTAAAATTAAACACTCTATATTTTGAATATGATTTAATAACCTACTAATGTTTAATTTTTAACAACTTTTGCAGTATTGATTTTACCTAAAGTATCGGCAATTTCTATAAAATAAACGCCTGCGCTTTTTGAAGACAAATCAATTTCTATTCCTTTATTCAGGTTTGCATTCAAAACGGTGCCTTGTTGTACCAATTGACCTAAATTATTGAACAATTTATAATTGTATGTACCTTCAACACTGTTTAATTGAGTTGAAAGTGTTACCATTTGCTGAACAGGATTTGGCATTACAGTCAATTGATTGGTTTTGTTAAATACAGCTGCTAAGTTTTTTAAATATTCAGCATTGCCTTTGTTTACAAAAACAATTTCGAACCTGTTTTCACCTTTACTAGCCGCATCTGTATTAATTTCAAATTCAACCATTGGTTTTTCATTTAACAATGAAATTACCCCTAAATAATGGTCAACCAACAATAAATCATATTGAGTAAAGTCTTTCTCCCCTTTTACAGTAAAAGTATGTTTACCTGTAAAATTTGAAGTAATTCCTAAGGGAATAGTTACTTGCTCCGATACTGAAGGAATAGAATGAATACCATTTCTGTAAGGCTTACTAATGGCGTAAACGTTTAGAGAAGGGTTCATCATTTTTTCAGAATCAAACGCATCTTGTGCATCTGCAATACCTGGAATTATACCAAATAAAGCTTCATCTTGTAGTTGTCCATGCTTAACCAAAGACAACCTTAAAAATTGGCCTTGATTTTTAAACAATTTAGTTGAAGGAGCTGCTGTTGCTTTAACAGATTCAATTGCAGTTAAAACAGGAGAAACTGCATTTGCCTTAACAAAAAACGCGCTGCCCGACTCTATTAAATTAGACCCCCCATTGATACCTTGACCTATTGTTACATTGTAATTGGCATAGGCATTTGCCGAAGGGTTAAATATCCAGATAGCAGGATCAATATTGGTTTTGGTCCAACCTGCAGCATCCCAATTGATAGGTGATGGGTAAGGATTGCCAACCAAGTTCCATCCATTGCCATTAGATGCGTTGTAGGTAACTGGCAAATTAGTAGAACCAGATTGAATGGTTCCTGTTGCACTTAGAGTCACATCATTTGGAGAAACCACCGAGCCATCTAACAAAGTACAACCTTGCGCTCTATTGCCTCTTACAAAAACCCTGTAACCAACACCCGAAGTTAAATTGGTGGCATTTGTAGAAGAAATAGCTGTCCATGCATTGTTGTAAACTGTTGCACCTGTATTTACAGCAGTTGCTGTATTGTCAACCACTGCAGTAGCTTCATTGAATGTATGCATAGATGGGCTGTTGTTAACAGTAGCATCAAACCCATTTGCATGTGCAGTTAATGTAGGACAGGCAGTACCACCTGAACCATTTCCGGTAATGTGAATTTGTTGTTGCCAACTCGAATCTATGCGAGCACCTGAATTGAATGGTGCAGAAAGAAATCTGAACCTTCTTCCGCTCGAGCCTGGAATGTATCTTTCTACAGTAAACTTATTCCCAATAATTCTAGCACTTGCAGGTAATTCTGCTAATTGAGCAGTTCCTAAAATTGTTGATCTAAAAATACAATTTCCATAACTAGCCAAAGCAGTTCTTACTTTCAAAGTATTGGTATCTGCAACATTGTACGTTCCACCTGGGCCAATTACCAATGAGCGCACACCTAAAGAACCTGTATAAGTTCCTGCAAAAATGACTGCATCAGTTGTATCTTGTGGTAAGTTTTTATTCCAAGTAGTTCCATTCCAGTAATTGGGTGTTTTGCAATTTTTCTGACCTGCTGTTAATGTGTTGTTTGCAATTGGCGTATTGACACTTGCTACATATGCAGATACCAATGAATTTGGTGATGCCCATCTCCAGGTTAAGTTTGGAGCAGCTGTAGTTGAAAAACTAACTGTATTGGTTAAACGCATTCGGATAACTCTTTTACCAGCTTGGTCAATTATGGTTCCTGCACCCGCACCCGGAGGAGTCTTAGCAGCAATAATTACATAATTACTGTTATTATAAGATACTGAAGTTGGTACTTGAGCGGCTAGTAAATCTGACGTTCCTGTAACTACACTGGCAGTAATGGTACCTGCATTTCTGAAGGATGCATTCATGTTCAAATAAAAAGTACCTGTAGAATACTCCCATGTGGTTGTAGCTCCAGTAGCATACAATCTCACATCAAACTCATAAGTTGTGGCAGTAGGAAATGTTTCGTTTTCTACACGGCATTCGAACGATTGTGCTGAAACAATTGAGTTCATAGCACTCAACACAAGTATCAAAAGTATTAATGATATTTTAGAAAAATTTCTCATAATTCAAATTTATTAAAAATTGTCAAAATAAATACATATTGATTTGAACAATTTATTTGATTGATGTTAAAACAATTGTTTCTTGATAAAAACTAAAGTTCCTCAAATTAATTAAAAGCCAAATACCAAATTGTAAAGTTTGTATCAATTCAATATGAAACTTTTGATTAAATATATTTTGAAACCTGTTTAAAAAAATAATGCCGGCGCTATGCGCCGGCATTATTTAGTTGATTAGTTTGATATCATTTTAAGAATTCAATTGCTTCTTAATGATTCACTAATTTTTAAATTGACTATGGTCTGGCTATACCAATGAAGTTACTGTTGTTGTTATCGATAACAATAAAGTCGTTACCATCAACAAACGCATCTCCGTTAGCATCGGTGTAGAGGTAACCTGAAGCAAAGTTCGAGTTATCGTTATCTACATCAATAAAGTCATTACCATCAATAAATCCGTCTTGGTTAATATCACCAGAGTAGATTAAGAATACGCCATTGCCATCGTCAACCATGTTTGCTCCATAAGCTTGAGTAGCTCCTGTAGAGAAATCATAAGTATTGGTTGCACCAATGGTTACAGCTGCTGCTGACCATGTTTCAATTGAGTTTCTGTGTTTGATAGCAATGTAGTAATCGTTACCAATTGCACTACCAGGTAAATCAACTTGAACATCACCATTCACGTCTACAGTTGCAACAATTGAGTAATCTGTGTTATAGAAACCAGATAAATCTTCGTGCAATTCAACTATAATGGTATCTGCAATAGTCATTGGCATAGCGTTGTCTGCATTGAAAGGAGCAGAAGTCATTGCACCACCACCTAAGTACAATCCTTGTAAGAATGCTTTTAAGTTTAAAGTAGCACCAGCAGCAGTTGTAGTTTGGTCG
>CANHRW010000002.1 GCA_947462865.1 Bacteroidota bacterium
AACCTTTAAATGATTCTTGCAGCAAATTAATAGGAGTAGAAGTATGGCTGATGGCGTTTGCGGCAACCTCGCTTCCACCTATAATTGGAAAATCAGCCTCTAGAGAATCTTTGTAATAGGCGGTTAATGACGAAACATTTGAATTGAGACGGATATAAGCAATGCCTCCTTTGTTTGCGTTTAAAGCGGTTTCATCAACCACTACAAAACCTTTAAATGCCTTTTTAAAATTTGTAGTACTTGTTAAACTGCCATTTGCCTCGGCCTGTATGAGTTTTTGTTCAAAGGCTTTAGTCATATTAATTCTAATATGAGGCGCTAAGTAAAAAGTTTGAGTTCCAAGTTTAATGGTGGTGGTATCGGTTAAATTAAATTTACCAGTCCAAGACCCAATTTCAGTATTGTTAATAGCGTATTTTCTTGAATGATAATAATTTGAATCTGCGTTTAAATCTTCATTGAGTTCATATACCTTGAGTGTGTGAACTTGATTCAAATCCCCGTAGAAAGCATTTAAATCTGCAAAACGCAATTGTAAAATTAACGAATCAAAACTATTGGCACCTCCCCAGGTAAATGAATTGTTGGGTAAATTGTACTGAAAAACCATGTCGGCCCCAGTAATACCCATATCGGGGTCGTTTATTTTACCCAAGCCATACACAGAAAAGTTCTTTGTTTCAATTGAATCCATTCGAACAGTGTATGCCACCAAACTAACCGATGTGTCGAAAACAAGGCCCAAATTGTTTGATGACCCAATGAGGTTAGCACCTATGGTGTTTGGCTCTCTTTTACAAGCAAAGAGGGCAAGACAAACAATAAAAAAAATAAATTTAATCTTGTTGCTCAAGGAGTGTATCATACAAATTGATGTAGATGTCAACATCTTCGCCAGATTCAGGGTGTTCGATTACTGGTTTTGATTTTAACTTCTTTAAAAATTTGGTTATTTCCGGATCAATTTCATGACTTGCTTTAACTACTGCATCAGCATGTTCTATACCTGACATATACAGTTCAGAACAGCCTGCGTTTGCCAAGGAAGAAACTTGCTTGTTGTCTATTGAGTTAAGGCTTGCTTTACGGGCAAATTCTTTGCCTAACTTTTCATCAAATTGGTTTTCAAAAACTGAATAAACCACCTTCGCCAATCTAAAAACAGGCTCATCTTTGTAGAGTGTTTTCAGGTACAATGGAATCAAGCTAGTCATCCAGCCTTGGCAGTGAATAATATCGGGTTGCCAACCTAATTTTTTGACTGTTTCCAAAGCACCTTTGCAAAAGAAAATGGTACGTTCATCATTGTCTCCGAAAAAGGTATTGTTTTCATCCGTGTAAACATGCTTACGGTGAAAATAATCTTCGTTGTCTAGAAAGTAAACCTGCATTTTTGCTTCAGGTAAAGAAGCAACTTTGATGGTTAATGGATTGTCATTGTCGTCAATGGTTATATTGATTCCACTCAACCTAACTACCTCATGTAATCGATTTCTTCTTTCATTGATACAACCAAATCTTGGCATTAAAACCCTGATTTCATTGTCTTTTTCCTGAGTTGCTTGTGGCAATACTCTTGCCAATTCTCCCACATTACTCACTTTCAGGAAAGGCGTCATCTCGGATGAGATATAAAGAACTCTCTTTTTTGCCATACACACTTTACGTAAAAATAGTATGCAAAATTACGATTATAATAAGAAATTTCTTAATATTCCAACCCTTAAAGGGGGGTGTTTCAACTCAAACGCTTGATAAACAGACACTAAAGTGATATTGTGCAAAACTATTTCTGATTTAACAAAGGTTTTAAGCACCAAAAAGGCTTCAAATCAAACAATTGGTTTCGTTCCAACAATGGGTGCGCTGCATGCTGGTCACTTGTCTTTAGTTAAACAAGCTAAACAAAAATCGGACTGTGTTGTGTGTAGTATTTTTGTAAATCCCACGCAATTTAACCAGCAATTAGATTTATTAAATTACCCTAAAACCCTTGACAACGATTTAAAGCTTTTGGCCGAGTCGGAATGTGATGTAGTATTTGTGCCTGGTATAGAAGAAATTTATCCATTTGGTTTACAAAAAATGGATGCTTCTGTATTGGGTTCAATTACAACAGTTTTTGAAGGGGCATATAGGCCGGGTCATTTTGATGGAGTGTACACGGTATTAACCAGACTTTTTGATTTAGTAGACCCCAATTTGGTTTATTTTGGACAAAAAGATTTTCAGCAATGTTTATTGGTTAAAAAACTCATTGAGTTTCAAAATCGGTCAATAGTTTTTTGTATGGGTGAAATTATCAGAGAGGCCGACGGATTGGCTATGAGCAGTAGAAATATTCGCTTAAACGAAAAAGAAAGAGAAGCGGCAACAGAAATATATAAAGTATTGAGTTTTATTAGATACAACTGGCACAGTGCTTCGGCCAAAGATTTAACTGCTAAAGCAAATGAGCAACTTGAACGTCAACATTTCATTCAAATTGAATACCTAAGCTGTGTAAATGCAAACACATTGCAAGCAATAGAGGGTATACAAATGGGGGTTTGTTTGGTAGCTGTCAATTGTGGAACTACACGCTTAATAGATAATGTTTTACTTCCATAATTCAATTTAATTGGTTTATTTTGGTAGTTGAAGATGCAACCCGAAGAAAAATTTAATAAAGCCATTCAGGTCAAATTACCGGAAACAGATTTCAGAGCGCACTTGAGAGAAACCAGTTCGCAATTGAATCTGAAAAGGGAAGCGGCTAAAAAACTGTTTGGCAATTATGAATTGGCAAGGCTTCGTGCATCTTATACCAAATGGAAGGTGAATGAAAGTTTAGATAAGTTTCTAATAGACTTTGAGGCATCGGTTGTGAGAAAAGGCGGAAAGGTGATTTGGGCCTATGATGTACAAAATGCACAACAAGAAATTTTACAGCTTGCACAAAAGCATTCCAAAGGAAAAGTTGTTTACAGCAGATCAGCTATTTCGGATGAAATTGAATTGAAGCCTTATTTTGATTCTAAATCAATTCCGTTAAAAGCACTTGATTTTGGAGACTTTATACTCAATGAAAGTGGCTCAGAATTTTTTACAGAAAACACCCCCTTGTTGTCTGCAGATGCGCAACAAATAAGGAACCATTTGAATCAAAGTATTCGAGTTTCTTTAGAAGCTGAAGCTGCAGACCTAGCAGCAGACCTCAGAGAAAACATTAGAAAAAGTTTTTACCAAGCAGATTTAGCCATTACAGGTGCTACGTTTTTAGTTGCTGATGGAGGCTTGGTTGTGCAGTCAGAAAACGCTGCCGCAGCTAGAATGAGTTATGCTTTTGCAAAAACGCATTTGGTTGTTGCGGGTATAGACCAATTGATTCCAAGTTTAAATGAATTGGATTTATTTACTACCCTATATGCCACTCAAAAAACTGGAGAAAACTTACAGAGTTATTTAACAATCACAAGTCCTACGGACCGTGATGATATTGATGGTCCGTCTGAATTTATAGTTTTATTATTAGACAACGGAAGGTCGAATGTATTGGCCTCTCAAGACCAGAGACAGGCCTTATCTTGTATTGAATGTGGTGCTTGCAATGATGTGTGTCAGGTTTTTAATTATATTGGAGGAAGTACCAACTATCAAAACAATCAAGCAGGTCCTATTTCTCAGGTTGTGAAGCCACTCAAGTCTGGACTAGCTGAATACGGTTTTTTGAGTGAACATTCTACTTTGTGTGGCAAGTGTACCGATGTTTGTCCTTTAAAAATAGACATTCACAACCACCTTATTCGAAACAGAAGAGATGCCATTTCAGCGGGAGTAATCGATACTTCTGAGCGTTTTTCATGGTTTTCATGGTCTAAATTAATGTTGAGTAGAAAAAACATGAATAGACAATCGTCACTTAGAAACTTCACGTTTAAATCTTTTTTCAGAAAACAGTGGGGAGAAGAAAGAGAGTTGCCAAAAATTGCTGAAAAAACCTTCAACCAAATTTGGAGAGAAAGAAACGGACTTTAAAGGATTGATAGTATTATTTTCTCTATACTAACTCCTTCAGCCTCTGCTTTAAAATTTCTAATAATTCTGTGCTGTAAAATTGCTGCTGCTATTGCTTTTACATCTTCAATATCTGGAGAAAATTTTCCATGCAATAGGGCATGACATTTGGCGCCAATAATTAAAAACTGTCCTGCCCTTGGACCAGCTCCATAACTGACGTAATCTTTAATGAAGTTACTTGCCAATTCAGATTGAGGCCTGGTTTTTGCCACTAATTTCACAGCATACTCATACACATTATCAGGAACTGGAACCCTTCTAACCAAGTCTTGAAAGTATAGTATTTCTGTTGCAGTCATCATTTTCCTCACTTCAGTTACGGTATTGCCTGTTGTATTTTTGATGATTGACAATTCATCTTTATAACTTGGGTAGGAGAGGTTTAAGTTGAACATGAATCGGTCTAATTGAGCTTCGGGTAATGGATAGGTACCTTCTTGTTCAATGGGGTTTTGCGTAGCAAGTACAAAAAATGGTTGATCGAGCTGATGTGCAACACCACCCACAGTAACTGCCTTTTCTTGCATGGCTTCTAGCAATGCTGCCTGTGTTTTAGGCGGCGTTCTATTTATTTCATCAGCAAGTACAATATTTGCAAATAGAGGCCCACGTATAAATTTAAAACTCCTGTTCTCTCCTAAAATTTCAGCACCTGTGATATCGCTGGGCATTAAATCAGGTGTAAACTGAATGCGACTAAAATTTAGGTCTAACACTTCGGCAATTGTTTTTACCAATAGTGTTTTAGCTAATCCGGGCAGTCCAATTAACAAGCTGTGTCCGTTTGAGAAAATTGCAATCAATAATTTATTGACAATGTCGTCTTGGCCAATGATTACTTTTTTTATTTCCTTCTGAAGGGCTTCGGCTTTTTGATGGAAGGCTATTGCAGCCTCTTTGTCATTTGCATAACTCATCTTCTTATTTGTCTTTTGTTATCCAGTTGGCAACTTCTGGGCAAGTTGCATAAGGGCCATTGATTTGAATATAAAATTGTTTCTTATTGTGTTCAATCCAATTGGTTAAAACGGTATTTTGTTTTTTCCTGAAAGCCAATTGTTGAAATTTCTGGTAGTCGTCTTTTAAGTTGGCAATGTGAGGAATCATTTCACTTTTTAAATAAAAAACGCGCCAAGCTTTTTTCTTTTCTGGTCCAGGTAAGTAGATGAGTTCAGGCTCTGAGATGTCGCCGGGTTTCATTGAAGAAATACTTAAGTATATGGCTTTGTCTAATTCGTCAACCGCTACGCGCGTATTTCCCATTCCTGCAGAGCCTATAAAACCACCAGTAGCCTTTGTTTCTTGGTCGTCAGAGAATTTTTTAACAGCTTCCTCAAAGGAGAGGGAATCCATTTTTATTAACTGCAAAATACTATCCATTTTGTTTTTAGCAAGTTCAAGGTCTGAACTATAGGTTTTGGGCATGATTAAAATATGCCTTGCATTCACTTCTTCACCTTTTCTTTGAATAGGTTGAATTAAATGATAACCAAAAGTGGTTTCAACAATTTTTGAAACGCTATCGGGTTTTAGTTTAAAAGCAGCTGCTTCGAATTCTGGAACCATCATGCCTCTTCCAAAATAACCAAGTTCACCACCGTTAGATGCAGAAGCCTTATCGTCTGAGTATATCACAGCCAAAGTGCTTAGCTTCTCACCCCCTTCAACAATTCTTTTTCTGAGTTCAGCAATTTTTTCATAAGCCGCCATTTTAGAATCAGCACTTATTTTGGGTTCAATTACAAGTTGAGCCAATTCAACCTCAGCACTGTAGTAGGGTAAACTATCTGCTGGAATGCTGTTGAAATAATTTTTAATGTCTGTTGGATTTACCCTTACATCTTTAATAATTTTGCTCTGTATATCTTGAATCAATTGATTGTTCTTAATATTTTCTCGTTGAGCGGCTTTAATTTCTTGTATGGATTTGCCCGCAATTTCTTCTAACGCTTTTTCGCCTCCGTATTGTTTGGTGAAATAACGTATACGGTCTTCAATTTCTGCATCAATCCTTTCTTCGTTAACAGGTAAACTATCTACTAATGCTTTTATGACCATTAGGTTCTCTATGAGTTTCTGTTTAAAAATATCGCAACGGAGACTGTCGTTTTCTGTACCTGTTTGCTTGCTAATTTGTTCTTGTGCAATTTCTACATCGGACCTTAATATTACCCTATCAGCAACTACCCCAATGATTTCATCGAGAATTTGAGCATTTGTAGATGCCCCGATTGCTAAAAATACAAAAAACGTAAAGAGGATTTTTTTCATACAACAACAAGTATCTGAACTAACCAATTTGTCAGACAAATTTGAGGTAAATATAACAAAGCTATCTATAAATCTGCTATCTATTTTTTCATTACCAAATCAAAAAAAGATTGTGTTTTTAAAATTTTTACTTCTTAAGAGAATATTAACATTTGATTCCCATACATTTGAAATTGATAATGCTGTATCTTATGAGAAAAAATTTACAAAAGACTTTTCAATTCATTGGCTTGTTTGTGTTGCTTTTATTGGTGTTTGCACCTAAAAAATCAACTGCATCACATATTGTAGGGGGAGACTTAACCTATCAGTGTGTGAGCTCAGCACCGGGTATTTACGTTGTTGAATACAAGTGGTACCGTGATTGTAATGGTATTCCAATGTGTGGTTGTGGCGCAACGGGTCCATTAGATCCGGCATGTAGTATTGATGTAGATATAGTTGGTGCAGATGGAAACTGTGCCGGTCAACCATTTGGCAGACAGAAATTAACAGTAGTGCCTACTACTAGTGCCTACGATGTTATTCAACTTTGTGCCATGTCTACCACTATTTGTAGTAATTGTGGAACTAGAACACCCGGTTCATTTAGCCCAGGAATTGAAATCTATACGTTCAGAGGTGTCATTAACTTGGCATCATTGACTTCAGACCCACTTTGTTGTAGGTTTAATATTGGATTTGGCGAATGCTGTAGAAACAGTGCCATAACAACCTTTTTAAACCCTGGTAGCTTGAGTTTTTATTCGGGTGGTACTTTGAACAGGTGTATGGCTCCATGTAATTCGGCACCTGCATTTACGAATGACCCGGTAGCGATAACCTGTGCAGGACAAGAATTTACCTATAACTTAGGAGCAATTGACCCAGATGGAGACTCTTTGAGTTATGCCTTTGGTCAATCTTTAACGGGTGCTGGTGTTCCTGTACCCTATTCACCACCCTACAGTGCAGGCATTCCTTTTCCAGTTAGAGGTGCTACTGGCCCCCCTATTTGTAACCCATTACAAGCAGTTCAAGGTTTTTGTATTGATCCTATTACCGGAGACATACGGTTTTTCCCGCTTGGTGCGTTTGTCGCTAACTTGGTAATTGAGGTAAGGCAATGGAAGTATGTTAATGGAGTGCCAACCCTTGCGGGTATTACCCGAAGGGATATTCAATTTTATAGCATTACTTGTGCGCAAAATGACCCACCCATTATAAGAACCTATGATCCTGTAACGGGCTCACTAATTAACACAAATAAGTTTAATACCTGTGCCAATAAAGAGTTGTGTTTGATTATAGCAGCTGCAGATGGAATAGCGGGATGGGACACCACAGACTTAAAATGGAATAACCCGGTAACCATGGTATCATCAGGTGCCACATTTAAACCGTTGTACGACATTACTCAAAGAGGAGTGCGAGGCCCTAAGCGCGATAGCTTTTTATTTTGTTGGACACCTCCTGCAGACAAAGCAATTAGTTTACCACACTATTTCATTGTAACTGCAAAAGATAGGATGTGCCCGGTTCCAGCAAGGTCTAGTAAATCATTTGCAATTACTGTTGGAAAAATACCGCAAGCGGTTATTAATAAGGTTGACAAACGCTGTGGCAATTTTGAATTTTCATTTGCCATTACCAATAACATGTCAGTGAACAACACCTTCACCCAATTTCGGGTAGAAACAGCACCATATTCAGATAACTATGTTAATTATACTGGAACCCTTCCCACAACTTCACCCCCACCAGGTTCCCCTCCTATTAATACATTTATCAAACATAAGTTTACCCAATCGGGTTGGCATAAAATTAGGCTGCGCTTAACCAATGTGGCACCTGCAGGACAAGATTGCCCGAATGACAGAATTGTAGATTCTGTTTTTGTTCCAGCACTCATAAAAGCCAGTATCCGTGATACCTTTAATTGTTTTGGAGTGCCAGTTAAGGTTCAGGGCAATTCAAGGGGTGGAACTCCATTTGGAGGTGCACCTGGTTTTTATAGGTATAACTATTATTTGGGAGACATGTCTTCTCAAATCCTGGTAAATAAAAATGTTCCTTCACCAGGTGGTACGCTCGCAGATTCAAATGCATTTTTAAATCCAACCAATGCAGGAAACACTACTTTATACAAGGTATTGGTAACTGATAACTTTGGTTGCAGAGACTCAGTACCATTGACTATTTTTACAAGAAACCTACCAAAGAGAGAGTTGCCAAGCGCTATTAGAATTTGCTCTGGAGCAAGTGACACCTTAGATGCAGGAACAAGTAATCAAACAGTGGGTAATTGGAAATGGAGAAAATCTCCTGCTTTTCCAGTATTGAAAGATTCCTTGTCTCAAATTGTATTTCCATCAGATAGTGGAAGGTATTATGTAACCAAGGTTGATACATGGGGTTGCGTTCGCCTTGACTCTTCAGATATATTTGTAAACAAGGTGGTCCCTGTTTTTGCGGGAAGGAATGATACCATTTGCTTTAAAGATCCACCATTGGTATTAAAGGCGATAGGAACTACTGCCGCAATAGATAGTTTTCAGTGGTCTATAATGCCAATTACATTAGACAGTACAATTATTTCAAGGGCAGATACTTTGTCTATCACTCCGGATAAAACATCATCATACAGAGTGAAAGGATTTATTACTTACCAAGGTGTTACCTGCTCAAATGTGGATACCATTCTGGTAGCAGTGAACCCACTACCAGTTATTGAACCGGTTACGCCAATTATTCTCTGTAAAACGTCTACTAGTTCAATTATTTTACCAAGAATAGATGCCACCAATGCGGCCAATGTGCTCAATATTTGGACTTATCCAATGAATCCTTCTGCCATAACCGGTGGCGATCTTTTGAACACCAATAAACTCTTGAACTTGCCTTCTGAATCTGACTTGTATCCATACGGAAATTACATTAATCTTGAAGTTAAAGACAAGAATAAATGTTCTATTCGAGATTCTTTGTTGGTTGCTATTTTCCCGGTACCTAGAGCTGATGCTGGATTGAGTAAAACCTTTTGTGACAATCAAGCCAATAAGGTCATTACTTTACCAATTAGAGTTGCAACATCAAGTGCTGAGACATGGATCGGTAGAGGGGTGGTAAAGACATCAGCATTAAATACCTATGGTTTTGATATCAATGCCAAAGATGTAAAGTTTGCACCTGATACCAATATTTTAACCTACACTTCAAAAGTTCAATTCTTTCCAACTATGGAGGTTGTTTTGAATCCAGATGTTAAAGGTGTTTATGTAACATCACCTCCAAATGGCTGTCCTGCAATGGATACCGCTGTATACGTTGTGATTAAGACCCCACTTTTAGAACCAGGTGTAGAACCATTTATTTGTTTGTCTAATGGTGTTTTTGATTTACAAAAAGAAATCAAACAGAGAGATACAACCACCAATAGTTATTGGGAGTTTGCACCATCTGACATAGCGTATAATCCAGCCCTTACCCAAAGAAGGTATTTTGATCCAGGAAACGCAGTGATTAGCTCTCCTGCCAATCCGTTAACCATTCCTACTCAGTTCCGCTTGTTGTATAAAAACGATGCCACAGGGTGTTTGGTAGAGAAACCTATTAATGTTACAGTTACACCAAATCCAGATGTGAAACTAATTGTTTCCGATTCGGCGGTTTGTACCAATGATGCTATTACTGAATTCAAATTATTTTCTTCAATTTCTAATGCTGAGCCTGCAGATTACAGTGGTACCACACTAACTACATTTCCTAATAACATCATGCCAGCCATTCAAACGTATACCGGTAAGGCCATCTTAGATTTAGCCAAAAGAGATGTTACCCCAGGATTATATAAACTTTACTTTAATTATGTTGATCCTGTCACTGGTTGTATCAATGCAGATACCAATCGCATTCGCATTCAAGCACCACCAGAAGTACAATTGCCAACAGACCAGACTCTATGTGAGTATGATGCAAACCTATTTACTATTTCACCATTAAAGAGTCCGGATAATCCACCGTATAGCATTGCATGGACAACACCCGATGGCACGCAGGCTAATATAGTTTCTAGCCCAACAGGAATGACATACGCTGCAACAAGCCAAGATATAACAAATAAAAAAGTAACTTTCAGAGCCAGCTCACAGTTTAATAATTTTAACCTGCCAATAGGTACGTCTACATTTGAAGATGCTTGTGCCAGTTATCCTGCTTTTGATGAAATGGTATTTAACATAAAGCCAAAACCTTTTGCAGATTTTACGGTACCTGCAGGCATTTGTGTTGATCCAGGACAGTTAGACGCTACTTTTACTGCATTCCCAACCAATGTTACTAGCCCTAAATATTTCTGGTTTGAAGGAGGAGTTTCTGGAACACCTTTAAACAGCAATCCTGCTACTGATAATATTTTTGCTAGAACATACACCAAAGCTGGCAGAACCAATGTGTTTTTAATGGTAGAACAAGATGGTTGTTTTGATACTGCATCACATATTGTTGAGACATACCCAACTCCAATTGCGGAATTCTCTCATTTACCATACACTACAACCATTGCCAATCCTTATTATAGTTTTAACAATGAAAGCAATCCAAATTCGGGCTTGTATTCAAGCTTGTTTTATACTTGGAACTTTGGGAAAGGAAAACCTGCAAGTCCATCAGACTACACTGCGGTAAGCCCACAAAATGTTCAGTTTCCGCCAGACACTTCTAACCACTTTGTGACTTTGATTGCTAAAAATGAATGGGGTTGTGCGGATACGGTTACCTATACAGTAAGGGTTGAACCAGATATTACTGTGTTTATTCCTTCTGCATTCTATCCAAACAGTAATGTAGATTGTAAACCAGTATCTTTCCAAGACGACTGTAACAAGACATTTAAAATTGTAGCCGATGGAATTGAATCTATAGATATTATGGTTTTTGATAGATGGGGGCAAATGGTGTTCAGAACCAATGATGTGAAAATTGGTTGGAACGGAACAGACATGAAAACCAACCAAGATTGTCAACAAGATGCCTATATCTATCAAGTAAACGCAACCAGCTCAGGCGGTAAAAAATACAGCTATTCTGGTTCGGTTATTTTGTTTAGATAAGCACTGAATGGCATTAAATTAAAAAGGCGGCTTCACTTTGTGAAGCCGCCTTTTTTGTAATAGATATTCAATTATTCTAATTCAATTTTCTCTTCTTCTTTAATTTGGGCAAATCCACCCCATACGTTTTTAACATTGGTAAATCCATGTTTTTTAAGCAAACTAGCAGCCATCATGCTTCTGTACCCTCCAGCACAATGTACCAAACATTCTGTTTGCTTATCAATACCTTCAACCTGTTGTTGTAGTATGTCTAAAGGTAAGTTTTTGGCCTTTTTAACGTGTCCATCTTTATATTCTGATGGTTTACGCACATCTATTATGACCGCATTGGGGTTGTGTTTGGCATCTAATGCAAATTCTTCCGATGAAATAGAAATAACCATATCATATTTTTTATTGGCATCTTTCCAGGTGTCAAAACCTCCCTCTAAAAACCCCAAAATTTGATCAAAGCCAACTCTTGTAAGTCGGGTTATTGTTTCTTCTTCGGTACCAGGTTTGCAAACGAGTACAATTGTTTGATGTAAATCTAATAGGGTAGCGGCCCAAATAGCAAATTGCCCATTCAATCCCAAGTTAATAGCTCCTGGTATAAAACCCAGTTCAAAGAAATCTGGAATTCGGCTATCTATGACAACAGCTCCTTTGGCCATGTAGTCTTCGAATTCCGAAACGGTTAAAGGGGTGATGCCCTTTTTTACAATTTCATCGTATTGGGTATAACCATTTTTATTCAGCGCAGCATCTTTAAAGAAGTAAGGTGGTGCTGGACTAATACCAGAACAAACCGTACTAATAAACACTGCCTTATCTACTATTTTTAAAGCATAGTTGTTGGCTTTCTGAAATCCAATAGTGCTACTGGTTTCTTTACCTATATTTTTACCACATGCAGAGCCGGCTCCATGGGCTGGATAAACAACAACATCATCAGGTAAGGCTGTGAGCTTTTTTAGAGAATCAAACATCAATGAAGCGAGCTCTTCTTTGCTCATGACACCGTCTAATAAATCTGGTCGACCAACATCGCCAACAAAAAGGGTGTCTCCAGTAAAAACAGCCTGTTCTTTTCCATTTTCATCGCTTAATAAGAAGCAAGAACTTTCTAAAGTATGTCCAGGTGTATGCAATACTTTAATCCTTATTTTTCCAAGTTTAAATTCATCGCCATCATTGGCAACAGTAACTTTATACCCTGTTTTTGTATTCGGGCCATATACTATTTCTGCTCCTGAGTGTGCTGCCAAATCTATATGTCCACTTACAAAATCAGCGTGAAAATGGGTTTCAAACACATATTTAATTTTTGCCCCGTTGTGTGAAGCTTTTTCAAGGTAACTTTGGTAATCTCTTAAGGGGTCAATGATTGCAGCTTCTCCTTCACTTTCTATGTAATAAGCTGCTTGAGCCAAGCAATTGGTATAAATTTGTTCTATAATCATGTTTAAAATAATTTTTTAGGTGTTGTACCCACAAAATCTTTCAAGTAAAAAGGTTCAATATAGGCAATGTCGGCAAATTTACTTTCTTGGAAAGCATGAAATGCTATAACAGCCATTCCCTTAACAGATGCATATACATCTTGTAAATAGATTAAGTTTGTTGCATTGCAAATGTCCTTAAATTTTTGAGCACCCGAACCAAAAATAATGCAGTCGCCATTTGCAAGGTAATCTTGAAAGCTAAATGCATCTAAAATAACCGGCGTAACTTCTTTTATTTTTTTTAATGAAGCATCCCATACGCCTGTATATACTTCCATTCTTCTAGCATCTAATAAGGGAATATAATAGTCTGTTTTTTTTATGCTTAAGAGATTACTTGCCTGATAGGTTAATGACTCAAGCGTATCAATTGCAATGAGCGGAATATTTAATGCAAAACAATAGCCTTTTGCAGCAGATAAACCTACCCTTAAACCGGTATAACTTCCAGGGCCTATACTAATAGAAACAGCATTGATTTGATTCAATGTAATTGCTGCTTTTTTAATGGCGGTTTCAACTAAAATCTGTAATTGTGCGGCATGAGCGTTTTTGACAAAACTTTCTTCTATACTAATCAAATTACCATTGATTGATATACCTACAGAACACACATCGGTTGCTGTTTCTATTAATAGAATAATTGCCATTTTCAAATTCAAAGGTAGGTAGTTTTCTATTCAAAATGCATGACAGGAAAATCTTAAAAATAACCTTAATTTAAACAAAACTTCATGCATCGTGGTTATTTTATTATCTTGCAGGGCTATTAAAATGACAAAACGCTGGCTGCCAAAAATATTACCCGAAAAAAACCTTGTAGAACAACTTTCTAAGTTGATAAACTTAAACAAGGTACTTACTGGAATTTTGATTCAGCGAGGAGTAGCAAGCTTTGAAATAGCAAAAAAGTTCTTTAGGCCCCAATTGGCAGATTTACATGACCCATTCTTAATGAAAGGCATGGATGCAGCCATACTCAGAATAGAAGCGGCTATTCAGAATAATCAAAGAATTTTGATTTATGGCGATTACGATGTAGATGGAACTACTGCTGTTTCAACCGTTTATTCCTTTTTCTCTAAAAAGTACGACAACCTTGATTATTATATACCAGACAGGTATACCGAAGGGTATGGCATTAGTTTTATGTCAATTGATTGGGCAAGAAACAATGCTTTTTCTTTGATTATAGCACTGGATTGTGGTATTAAATCTATTGACAAAGTTAATTATGCCAAAGACCAGGGTATAGATTTTATCATTTGTGACCACCATTTACCAGGTGATGAAATTCCAGATGCAGTTGCTGTGTTAAACCCCAAACAAAAAGATTGTCCTTATCCGTTTAAAGAGCTTTCGGGTTGTGGTATTGGTTTCAAATTAATTCAGGCATATGCTCAAAAGCATCAAATCTCATTCAAAGAGGTTGAAAAATTCCTTGATTTAGCCGCAGTAAGTATTGCTTCAGATTTGGTTCCGATTTTAGACGAAAACCGAATTCTTGCATACTACGGATTAAAAAGATTAAAAGACAATCCAAACAATGGATTAAAGGCTTTATTGGAAGAATATCCTGTAAAACCTGAGTACAGTGTAAACGATATTGTGTTTTTTATTGGCCCTAGAATCAATGCTGCAGGCAGAATTGCAGACGCTAAGGAATCTGTGAGGTTAATGACTTCACCGGATGCTGCAGATGCAAAAAGAATTGCTTTTTTGGTAAACCAGCACAACAATGAAAGACGCACATTTGACCAAACGATTACAGAGCATGCTTTCGAATTAATTGAAAAAGATCCTTTGTTTACAGAAAGAAAAAGTACAGTATTGTTTCATAATGAATGGCATAAAGGGGTAATAGGAATTGTTGCTTCTCGTTTAATTGAAAAATACTACAGACCTACAATTATTCTCACTGAATCGAATGGAATGGCAACAGGTAGTGCAAGGTCTGTAGATGGCTTTGATTTGTACAGCGCCATTGAATCGTGCAGCGATTTACTGGATCAATATGGTGGGCATACTCATGCTGCAGGTCTTACATTGAAACTTGAAAACCTTGCCTCATTTAAAGAAAGATTTGAGCGTGTGGTTGCTGAAAACATTGAACACAGAAGCCTTACTCCAGAAATTGAGTATGACATGGAGATAGACTTGCGTACCATTACACCTAAGTTTTTCAATGTGCTCAAGCAGTTTTCACCATTTGGTCCGGGAAATTTAAATCCGGTTTTTATGAGTAAACATGTATGGGACGTAGGCGATGTAACCAAAGTAGGCAATAATCACTTAAAACTGAGTTTAACACAAGAAAATGGTGGTAGAATTTTTAAGGCCATTGCATTTGGTTTGGGTGAACATTATGAAAAAGTTGCTCAAGGTATCTCATTTGACATTTGTTATACCATTGAAGAAAATCATTTCAATGGACATGTCAATATTCAGTTAAATATCAAAGACATACTATTTAAACCTTAGTATTAGTCTAATTGATTAAATGCCAAAGCGTTTCCATGTAATTTGGATCTGAAATTTTAGCTTCATTTCCACTTGCAATAATTTCCTCAACCAACAAGTCATTTTTCTTTCCTTGCTCTAAAGCATAACTATAGGGGCTCAAACTGAATGTAGTTAGTTCGTATTGAGATTTGTATTTGTCGGGATACAAAGCAGACAACTCATGCTCAATGTGTTTTTTATGAAGGAAATGTTTGTCACCTACTTTATCGGCCATTTCATAATAGTTTTGTATAGCCAATTCAGAAATGGCATCTGCATTGGGTTTACGCAGTTTTTGGTATTCGTCAAAAATCTTTTCCCAATCATCGCCGTATGCTTCTATACACTCGTCTAGTACTACGCAATCTTCAAAACTACAATTCATTCCTTGGCCATAAAATGGAACAATTGCGTGTGCAGCATCGCCTAATAAAGCCAATTTGTCTTTGCGCACCCAAGGGTAGCATCTAACAGTTACCAAGCTTGAAGTTGGGTTGGCAAAAAAATCCTCAACCAATGTTGGCATCAGAGGAAGTGTATCTGGAAAGTGTGTCTTAAAAAAGCCCATTACATCGGCCTCGGTTCGGAGCTTAGAAAATCCAAACTCGCCTTCAAATGGCATAAATAGCGTACAAGTAAAATCGCCAGCAGGGTTGGGCAAAGCAATCATCATAAATGAACCTCTTGGCCAAATGTGCAAGGCATTTTTCTCCATCTGAAATTGACCAGGTCCGGCAGCAGGTATTACTAGTTCTTTGTAACCAACATGTAAATAGGATTGCGAATAATTGAATCGATCAGTTATTTGCATTTTGCCTCGTGTTGCTGCAAAAGCACCGTCAGTTCCAATGATGTGGTCTGATTTAAAAGTTTGCTCGCTGCCATCTTCCATTTCAAATTTGGCAATGCATTGATCCATATCAACGTCTATACATTTGGCGTTGAAGTACAAATGAATATTGGGATAATTTGAGGTAAGTTCAATTAATTTTAAATTCAATCGGCCTCTTGAAACAGAGTTAATGGCTTGTCCATCTTGTCCATAAGGCTGATAGTTGAGTTCGCTGCTTTTGCCATGCATCATTCTGCCCGACATTGGAATGGCATCTTCAAGAATTTCTTCGTCTAATCCAATTTTTTTTAATGCGTTTAAACCTCTTGTAGAAAGCGCAAGGTTAATAGACCGACCCGCATATATTTTTGCAGTTCTTAAATCAGGCCTGCGTTCGAATAAGTGTACTTCAAACCCTCTTTTTGCAAGGTATATAGATAACAGTGAACCGGATAATCCACCTCCAATAATGCTGATTTTTTTTGCTTTCATGTAATGCGAACTTAATATATTACTCAACTAATTGTGATGATAGCAATCAACTTTTAAAATAGTTTTCTAAAACTTGACCTATTTGGTGCATCTCTTCAAATTGATTGTACAGAGGTACTGGACTCATTCTAATGACATTGGGTTCTCTCCAATCGGGCATAATGTGGTTACTTTCTAAATAGTCGAATAACTTTTTACCATTTTCTTTGACAATGATAGAGAGTTGGCAACCTCTTTCATTAGGGTTTTTTGGAGTGATGATACTTAAGTGCTCCTGAAATTGGCTCAAAATAAATTCGAGGTAAGCAGTTAACAACTCACTTTTATTTCTTAGATTTTGAATTCCTGCCTCTTCAAAAATGCTAAGAGAAGCATTGTGTATTGCCATTGGAAAAATTTGTGCGTTGCTCAATTGCCAGCCTGCGGCACCTTCCATGGGAATAAATCCTTTTTTCATTAAGAACCTGCTTTTTTCGTCATGTCCCCACCAACCTGCAAACCTCGGTAAGCTTGGGTTATTGGCATGTTTTTCGTGAACAAAAACACCACTTGTACCACCCGGTCCAGAGTTCAGGTATTTATAAGTACACCAAACAGCAAAGTCAACTCCCCAATTATGTAGCTGTAAGTGTAAGTTACCCGCAGCATGTGCCAAGTCAAATCCGGCAATTGCTCCAATATTCTGCGCTGCTTCAGTTATGGCTTTCATGTCAAAAGCTTGGCCGGTTAAATAATTGACACCGCCCATCATAACTATAGCTAACTCGTTTTTGTGTAGGTCTATGGCAGACAGAATATCTTCTGTTCTTAAGGTGTACTCGCCTACTCTTGGAAACAATTCAACAATGGCCTCGTTTGGATCAAATCCATGAAATTTAACTTGCGATTCCATGGCGTATTGGTCTGAAGGGAATGCACTGCCTTCCATGATGATCTTGAACCTGCTTTTGGTTGGTCTATAAAAACTCACCATCATCAAGTGCAAATTGGCTGTAAGGTTGTTCATAATTACCACTTCAACAGGTTTTGCACCCACTACTTTGGCTGCTTTTTCGGTTAAAAAATGGTGGTAATACATCCATGGATTTTTACCTTTAAAATGCCCTTCAACTCCGAGATTTGCCCAATCCTCTAGTTCTTGATTGATAGCGTTTTTAACGGTTTTAGGCTGCAAGCCCAAAGAGTTCCCACAAAGGTATATTTGCGTTTTGCCGTCAATATTAGGTATGTGAAATTGGCTACGAAAGCCAGAAAGGTTGTCTTGTTGGTCGAGTTGTTGAGCAAATGCACGGGTGTTTTGAAAAATCATAACGAAGATTAATGGGCAATTTTACGCAAAATTGAGCGAATACTTAAAATGTCAACTCCATAATAACGCTAAATAAATAGCTTATTTAACCAAATCCCAGCTATGGTCGCCCAACAATTTTACACTTGCAAGGTGGTTACCAATTGGTTTACTCCGCCCCCACTCTTGCGGCCCAATCAATGACAATTTATAGTGGTCATCAATTTCATATACATGGTAGACTTGTCCAACAACGGGTGTGAAACGCATGTCTGACTGATAAATTTTTTCTGACACCAATAAACGCTGTTCAATTTCACGAACTTGTTGCATGATTAAATCAGCTTGTTTTTTTAACATGCCAATTTCTTGATTGGCATAGTGGTGCATGGCTTCTACAGCATTTGCTTTGATTTTATTTTTGTCTTCGGGTCTAATAACCGGAGCGCCAATACTGAGAGGTATTGGAGACAAAGAATTTGGTCCAATATAGCTGCCGTCTTCGTTGTAAAGCTCTTTTTCTGTTACCATGTACTACTTAAACCAAAAATACCCAAAAAGGTTTGAAACGAGTTCATATTTTAAGTTCCAAGGCAAAGAATCAAGCTTTTCTAAAAAACAAAAACTATCCAAGCAATAAATGGTTAAATTTGTTACATAAATTAGCAGTTATGCAAGTTCAAGTTGAAATTGACCAACATTCAGGTTTTTGTTTTGGAGTAGTCTTTGCCATTCAAATGGCTGAAGATATTTTAAATGACGAGGGTCACTTATACTGTTTAGGAGATATTGTTCACAACGACGAAGAAGTAGCAAGACTCCAAGCCAAGGGACTTGAAATTATAGACCATGAAAAGTTTAAAACACTTTCAAAAGCCAAAGTGCTGATCCGTGCACATGGTGAACCCCCTGAAACCTATCAATTGGCCCTCAATAACCAAATAGAATTAGTAGATGCAAGTTGTCCTGTAGTATTGAAATTACAAAACCGAGTAAGGGAAGCTGCCAACGACCAAGAACAAATTATTATTTATGGTAAGCATGGCCATGCAGAGGTGAAAGGCTTGTTAGGTCAAACCGGTGGCAACGCAATTGTAATCGAGAAATTTGAAGAGTTGGACAATTATACCTTACCCAACAAAGTGCAACTGTATAGTCAAACGACCAAACGCACTAAAAATTTGTATGCACTTAAGCAGTTATTAGAAGACAAGGGTATTCAGGTAGATTTTAATGATACACTTTGCCGACAAGTTAGCAATAGAGATATACAACTCCGCGATTTTGCCCAGAAATTTGATGTAGTTGTGTTTGTAGCAGGTGTTAAATCATCAAATGGTAAGGTATTGTATGATGTTTGCAAGGACAACAACCCCCGTACACATTTTATCAGTCATGAGAATGAATTGGATAAAGCCTGGTTCAATACAGGAGAAAACATTGGTATTTGTGGAGCCACGTCAACACCTCAGTGGCAAATGGAAAAAGTACAATCAGCCATCTTAGCATTATGATAAACAAACTTAAACGCATTGCAGTAACATTGGTTTTATTGCCTATTCTTTTTGCATTTTCATTCTTAAAATCAAATGAAGCAGCTAAGAATTTCCACCAATTTAAAGTTCAATCCTTAACTGGAAATAAAACCATAAATATGGCCCAATTTAAGGGCAAGTATATTTTATGTGTAAATGTGGCCAGTTACTGTGGTTATACCAAACAATACACAGACTTAATTAACTTACAAAAGCAATATGCAGATCAGTTGGTGGTAATTGGTTTTCCTTGCAATCAGTTTGGAGAACAAGAACCCGGAACAGCAAGTGAAATCATGAGTTTTTGCAAGAAAACTTACGGGGTAAACTTTTTACTTACAGAAAAAATTGAGGTAAAGGGAGCTGCTCAACACCCAATTTACAAATGGCTTTCTGATGCAAAATTGAATCGTAAAGAAAGCCATGAAGTAAAATGGAATTTCAATAAATTTTTAATAGACCCATCGGGTAATTGGTTGGCTTATTTTCCATCTTCTGTTGCCCCTAATGATGAGAGTATCACCCAGTTTTTTCACTAACTAAGGTGCAAAGGCCAAGGCTGCTACACTAAGTTTACAATTGCCCATTTTTAGCAACTCTTTTGCCAAACTTTCTACAGTAGCACCGGTAGTTACTACGTCATCTACCAATAAAAAATGACATTGTCCGTTTTGCTGAAACAGTTGCTTATCTACTTCATAAATTGAAAGCACATTTTCCCACCTTTCAATTCTAGATTTAGCAGTTTGTGTAGGGGTATGAACGGTTCGTTTTATATATTCACTTTTATTTTGAATATGTGTAACCGAAGCAATTCCTTGTACTATGAGTTCACTTTGGTTGAACCCTCTTTGCTTTAATCTTTTAGGGTGCAGAGGTACTGCAATGAGTGCATTCACCCCATTTTGATGTATTTGCAATTTTATTTGCCGTCCCAATCTTTGCCCAAAATCATAGGCAAGCTGTTTATTCCCTTTGTATTTGATGGCTTGAACTATGCGTTTTACCAAACCTGCTTTTTTATAAACTAAATAAGCAAAAGCGAATTCAAATTTCACCCTACCCCAAAAGGTTTTTGCAAGTGGGTTATTGGTTTCGTTTTGGTAATTAGTTACAGGAAGTTCCAATTCGCAGTTCAAGCAAATATGTGTTTCTTGGTCTAGTAAAACCTTTTCGCAGCCAATACAACTAACAGGAAATAAAACAGCTAGCAGCGCATGAATCATGCAGTAAATTTCCGTTTTTAAGGCATATGGTTTTCCTTAAAATATTTACTCGATTGATTGATAAGTTGCTCCTAAATTCCAAAGTACAAAGCTCCACATGTCTGTGGCATCTTCAATTAATTTTGTAGTGGGTTTGCCTGCTCCGTGTCCTGCTTTGCTGTCTATCCGAATCAGAACCGGATTTCCTGTTGGGGCCTGATTGGCTTGTAATGTTGCTGCAAATTTAAATGAATGCGCAGGTACCACTCTATCGTCGTGATCGGCTGTCATAATTAATGTTGCCGGGTAATTGATTCCTTTTTTTATGTTGTGAAGTGGAGAATATTGATACAAGTATTTAAACTGCGCTTTATTTTCGCTACTTCCGTATTCAACGGCCCATCCCCACCCAATGGTAAATTTATGGTAACGCAGCATGTCTAACACGCCAACGGCTGGTATTGCAACTTTAAATAATTGAGGTTGTTGGGTCATACAAGCACCTACCAATAAGCCACCATTTGACCCACCATGAATGGCCAATTTTTGACTACATGTGTATTTGTTTTCAATTAAATAATTGGCTGCAGCAATAAAATCATCAAATACATTTTGTTTGTTGGCTAACATACCTGCTTGGTGCCACGCCTCTCCATATTCTCCTCCTCCTCTTAAATTAGCAACGGCATAAATTCCACCTTGTTCTAAGAACACCATTCTTGATACAGAAAACCCTGGTGTTAGGTTAATATTGAACCCGCCGTAACCGTACAATAGTGTTGGGTTAATTCCATCTAATTTAAGTCCTTTTTTACTGATGATAAAAAGTGGAATTTGAACACCATCTTTTGAAGGGTAAAACACTTGTTTAGTTTCATAATCTGACGTGTTCAGATTGGTGGTTGTTTTTCTGAACAATGTACTTTCTCCATTTTGAATATTGTAATGATAAATTTCACCTGGGTTCGTAAAAGAACTAAATGTGTAAAAAGCTTCTTGGTCTGTTTTTTTTCCAGAAATACCAGTGGTTGTTCCTATTTCAGGTAGTTTAATTTCTTTTTCAAGAACACCTGAATAGTTGTATTGAAACAAACGTGAACTGGCATCTTTTAAGAAGGTAGCAAATAGTTTTCCCCCACATGTGCTTACCTGTTCTAGCAAATTGCTCGAAGCAGGAATAATGGTTTTCCAGTTTTTAGGATCAGGATTCAATGGGTCTACTTGCACCAATTGATAGGTTGGCGCATTGTAATCGGTGAGTACCAATAATTGGTTTTCTATATTGTCTATGATGGAGTAATTATTGGTAAACCCTTTAAACAATAGGCTAAAGTGTTTTTGATTTTTACTCAGGTCTTGATACCATATTTCGGACCCTGATGTACCTTCTGAACAGTTAATAAAAAGATAGTGCTCATCTTCAGTAACAGCTGCGTTGAAATACCTCAATGGATGTGATTTGTCTTCGTAAACCAATGCATCTTCAGATTGGTTTTTGCCCAATTCATGGTAATAAATTTTCATATGTTCGTTCTGACCACTCAGCGCTTTTCCTGTTTTGGGCTCATCGTATCTGCTATAATAAAAACCATTGCCCATCCAGGTTGCATTGCTAAATTTTACCCATTGAATTTGGTCTTTGAGTCGGTTGCCATTTGTTGTTTCAAGCACAAAAATTTCATTCCAATCGCTTCCACTCTTAGCCACACTGACAGCCATGTATTGGTGGTCTTTGCTAAAAGAAATTCCAGAAAGTGAAGTAGTGCCATCATCAGACAATTGATTGGGGTCAAAAAATAGCTGTGGACTACCATTTAAACCATTTTGCTTGTACAGAACACTTTGGTTTTGTAAGCCGTCATTTTTAAAGAAATAACAATCATTACCTTCTTTAAAGGGTGTTCCAAACCTTTCGTAATTCCAGATTTTTGTTAGCCTATCTTTAATTTGAGATTTAAAAGGTATTTGATCTAGAAAATTTTTCGTACAATTATTTTGTTGTACCACCCATTCTTTTACTTGAAGCGCAGTATCATCCTCAAGCCACCTGTATGGGTCTGCCACCTGTTGGCCAAAATAATCATCAATGACTGAGTCGGTTTTTGATATTGGATAGGGCATATTTTGTATTGCTTTTTGGTAGTTGTTGGCATGCTGACAAGCGCCTGCTAACAAACTGGTTAAAATGATTACTAAATTACGTAGTTGTGTCATTGTTCAAAATTAGCGTATGCTTTGCATACAACAAAGTGTATGTTAGTTTTTAAGTCATCCCATTTTGCTTGTTTTATAAGCTTTTATTAAGCCTATTTTTATTGATGTATTCCCATTTCTTTATTAATATTGCTAATTAAATTTCTACCTACCCAAGATGTTTTTTCAAAACTATTTTTTGAATATTTCAGCGTTCTCAATTTTTATCCTTTTAGCAATCTTAATTAGAAGGTTCAGTACCCAAACCAATACCATTTTGTTTGTATTCAAACGTACTGCACTTACTTTAATTTTTTCTTTTGCATGGTTTGTTGTAGCTGGAAAAATGCCAGCTATCCCAAACAATGCCATTTTTTTTGATTTGGTTGCTTGTGCGCTTCTCATGGCCTTGGGTTTATGGTGTTTTGTAGAAGCAAATAAACACGTTACACTCTCCTCTATTCTTTCTGTTCAGGTATTTGGTTTGATAACAAAAATATATTTATCAGAAAACCAGTTGAATCATCACACAGGTGTAGTGATATACTTGAGTCTCTTATTTTGTATACTTGGGTTGTTATTACAGGTAAGCTTACCTGAAAACAGAATTGGTTTTTTTTGGGCTATATTCAGTACAATGGGCTGGTGTTTAGGCTATGAGTATATGTTTACATCCTTAAGAGCAATAGGCACCCCTTTGACGTTTTTAATAGTTGAAAGTAGCTTGTTTGTATTGAGCGTTTTGTTTTTAATTCATAGAAATCAAATCAGACAATTTCCGAATTTACTGGCTATAATAGACCCACCAACTGTAATTATAGCGTTGTTAAGTACTCTTTTTGTATTGGTATTGTCTTATGGGGCCAATTTTTTTGAAATAGCTCCTTTTTCTATGATCAATCTATTTATTTATCCAATTTCTATTCTTTTAGTCAGGGCTATTTTTAACGATTTAGTAGTCATTAAAGAATGGATTGGTAATGCATTGATTCTTGTTGGCTTGGTTTGTTTTTACATTTTTTTTTCATTAGCTAAGTCAATCTAGTTTTTTGCAATTAATTTGCATTTGTAAGTCAAATAAACTGCCATGAATTTTAAAATATACGCCTCAATTCTGTTGTTTTTAATTTTGTCCTTGAATGTTTTTGGGCAAAGCATCAAAGGAACCATGACTTCTTTGGTTGGTCAAACCGTTCAGTTGGAGGCATTCAAGGGGTTTAAAAGCTATACGGCCTCAAGTGCTAAAATTGGCCCGAACGGTACTTTTGAATTGTTTTTTTCAACCTCTGATTATGGCATGGCATATATAGTTGTTAAGGGTCAAAAACCTTTTTTAGTATTGTTGTCAAACGAATCAATTGAGATAGCAGGGGAGGGCTTCAACAATCCGCTGGCTGTTCAAATTTTGTCTGGAAAGCAAAATCAATTGTTTGCACAATATGCTGCTGAACATCCCAAAAGAGAACAAGCTTTAAGTGCTTGGATTTACTTAGAACAGCTTTACAAATTGGATGCTGTTTTTATGAATAAAGGTCAGCAATTCAATCAAATTCAAGAGGAAATTTCACGCATACAACAAGAAGATGAACGGTTTTTAACAGCTTTACCTCTACAATCATATTTGCGTTGGTTTTTACCCATTAGAAAAACAGTTAGTAATGTATCAACCATTGCCCAACAAAGGGTTCAGGAAATACCTTCAACACTCTCGTTTTTTAGAACCCTCGATTATTCAGACCATAAATTGTATAAAAGTGGGCTTCTAAAAGATGCAATAGAAGGTAATTTTTGGCTCATAGAAAATAGCGGAAAAGCACTCGATTCTGTGAATGTAGAAATGAAACGTGCCATTGATGCCATAGTAGGTTCATTGCTGAAAGACGAAACCAAGTTGAATGAAATTACAGATTATCTGTTTGATTTGTTGGAAAGGCAGAGTTTGTTTCAAGCTTCAGAGTACCTCGCATTAAAAGTGTTGAACGAAAAAAGCTGTACAATCAACAATGATTTAGCCAAACAGTTAGAAACCTACAGAGCCATGAAGAAAGGCAATACTGCACCCGATATTGTGTTTCCTGATAATGCGTATTTTTCAGCCAATAGCCATCCAAAAAAATTATCACAACTGACTAATAAATATACTGTGGTAGTATTTGGTGCCAGTTGGTGTCCTAAGTGCAAAGAAGAGTTACCTGCCATTGCCAAACTGTATAACAATTGGAAAGCAAATGGTGTTGAAGTGGTGTTTGTTTCGCTTGATGACAAAAAGGAAGCATTTGAAAGTTTTGCCAAAGATTTTCCCTTTATCAGCGTTTGTGATTTTAAAAAATGGGAAAGTCCAATTGCAAATGATTACTATGTGTTTGGCACCCCAACTATTTATCTATTAGATCAACAAAGAGAAATTTTGTTGCGCCCTATTTCAGTTCAACAAATGGATGCATGGGTTGATTGGTTTTTGGTAAAAGGAAACAAGTAATTAAAGGCAGAATTCAAGCAATCAGTTTTCTTCAACGAATTACTTCACCAAAAATGGGAAATTGGCGTATGCTACTTGATTGTATTGATCTTTAATGTACACAAATAGGCGGTAGGCCCCACTGTTAAAAGGAGCTTTCATTTCAAAACTATTTTGATCTGTTTGTTTGACTTTGATAGTTATGGGTTCTGGTTTTATTTCTGCGTCACCTCCGCTTTTTGTGTACATACTTTCTGGAAGCAGTTCCCATTTAATTTGGTAATTATTTAAAGGTTTGTTGGTAATAAGCTGAATGTTTATTTTTTTACCACTTTGGGTGATGCAGTTTTCTGTTGGTATGAGTCCATTTAAACTCATTTTTAGTATTTGTACTATTGGATTTTCGGGCTGTTTTCCTTTCCAAATAGTTTCCAATACTTGAACACTTTCTGTTTTGTTGTTGTCAACAAATAAGCCATACCAAGTAGGTGTTGTTTCTTGTTTTTGCCCCCATAAAAATGCAAATGAACCCATACATTGAATACTATCAGTTGCTATTTTGTTTAGGTATCGATTTTTAAATACAGCAGCCTTTTCAGTAGAATTTTGTTCAATAGGACTCCCCCAGGATGTTTTACTTACTTCCCAATGTCCATTTGGACCCCATTCTGTAACCAAATAAGGTTTTTGCCAACCATATTGTTTTATTTGATTGGGAAGTGTTTCTAAATCGCCATAAGTATTTACTCCTAGTATGTCTATACTAGGACAATGTTTCTGAATTAATTTTATTTCTGCTACATCAATTCCAGCAGTTACAACACAGGTTGGATGATTTGGATCTTCGCTGTGAATCATGGCTGAAATTTTTTCTACAGCCAACCAAACATCATAATTTGTGTAAGCCAAATCTACCTCATTTCCAACACCCCATAACAACAGAGCAGGGTGGTTTTTATAGGTATTCACAATACTTCTGAATTGAGCCAATTGGTCTTCACAGGCCCAAGTATCACTGTAATCAAAGCCATGTCTTTCAGGAACCATCCATAAACCAAGCATGACTGTTAAGCCTCTTTTTTGTGCATCGTCTAATACTGTTTTGGCATGCTCAGGACCCCAAAGACGAATGGTGTTTGCGCCTGTTTGAACGGCTTCATCTAAAAACACTTCTCCGCCAACACCCTTTACATAATAAGGCTTATCTCCTCTAATAAGTTGGTAACCTAAGGAAGGCGCGTATTTTACTGTTACTTTAATTGCTTGAGCAAAGGTTTTACTTTGGCAAAATGCAAGACACAAAAAAACACCTAATAACAGTTTAAAATTACTCATGACGCTTTTGAATTTTTTTGAAAACAGCTTGGTTGTTTGTCACTAATTTTAATAAATAAAATCCATCAGGAATTTTTGAAAGTCCGTCTTTGTAATTTTGAATGGATAGATTTTCGAAATGTGTTTTGCCATCAATACCATACAAAGAAACTGATTGAACCGAATGGGCATTTGAAATGGTTAATTCAGCTGAAAATGGATTTGGAAACACCTCAATTAGTTGTTTGAAATCTAAAATATCTTCAGTTGAATTAGCACCACTGCAGGGTTTCAACTCAAGTCTAATGTCATCAAAATAATACACATCTGTACTGTTAGTGTTTGGAGCAAACAAGAGCACCAATTGGTCTATATCATTAGTTGCAGTTCCCCGATCGGGTTGCGAAAGCAAACGAAAAGTTAAATCTTCCCAAGCCCTGGTTTTGGTTGTTATTGCTTGTAAAACAGACCTTCTTCCAGAAGGGTAATCTTTACTTGCCTTGTCTCTGTTTTCAAAATTTAAATTGATATTGGTACCTGTTGGCGCGGTAGTGTATACCTTCATTTTTAGAAGTAGCGTGCCGTTTTCAAATGGAAGCGCGTCGTTGATAGGTTTTGATTGAACATAAAGCACATCGTAACTCACATTTCCATTTCTGTAGTACCGGTTACAAAACATACTAGAATTGGTAGTATCTTTTGATGGATTGGTAACGGATGCTCTGTACGTACCTGTACCTCCAACCCAGAAAAAATTTCTATGATTTTCGGCATCATCTAACAAACCAATACAACTATCGGGTGTAACAGATACTGGTTTGTACAATGTTTTGTTTTTACCATC
>CANHRW010000003.1 GCA_947462865.1 Bacteroidota bacterium
ACAGTTACAATGATTTTGATTTTATGAACCAGTGTTTGGCATACATTAAAAAAGAGTATCCTGATTTTTGGACCACTGGAGAAATTTGGGAACAGGGTGGGGTTATGCACATGGCTGCTTTCACCGAAAAGAATGCTTTTTCCAAAGCCCCAGCTGGAGCAGAACTTACCAGTGCCATTGATTTTCATTTGTATTGGGCCATGCTAGAAGCCATGAACCAAGACCCTAAATGGGATGGAGGCTTGGCAAAAGTTTATTATGTGTTGAGCCAAGATGGCTTGTACAACAATCCGGCCAAGAATTTAATTTTTTTAGACAACCACGACATCAATAGAATTTATACCGAGTTAAAAGAAGATTACAACAAATGGAAAATGGCCATGGCCATGTTGTTTACCATGCGCGGCATTCCATGTTTGTATTATGGTACTGAATTGTTGTTCACCAACCCAATTCCAAGAACCAACGATGGCCAAATTAGACAAGATTTTCCAGGCGGTTGGGTAGCTGATACACTCAATAAATTTATTGCAAAAGGAAGAACAACTCAAGAACAAACAGCTTTTTTGTTTGCGCAAAAATTGATCCAACTCAGAAAAACACAGGATGTTTTAACGACAGGAAAAACCATGCAGTTTACACCTGAAGAAAACCACTACGAATATTTTAGGTACAATGACAATGTTTGTTTTATGATTGTCTTTAACAGAGGAGCCAAAGAACTAAACTTGTCAACAGAGCGTTACGCCGAAAGAATGCAGTATTTTACTTCGGGTTATGACCATTTTATGGACGAAAAAATTTCAGATTTAAAAACACTTCATATGCCAGCCAATTCTTGCAGAATCATTGAGCTGAAACCTTAGTGTAAAATTTAATAGGGTATTCCGGCAAATTCAACTTATTTCGCACACGCATGAATCAATCCATCTATCAACAATACAAACCCTATTTTAGTAAAATTCTTTCGCTGAGCTATCCAATTGTTATTGGTCAGTTAGGCATTGTATTGATGGGTGTAGCCGATGTAGTAATGGTTGGTAAACTTGAACCCATTAATTTGGCAGCTGTTTCTTTAGCCAACTCAGTATATTTTTTATTGGCCATTGTTGGTATTGGAACTTTAACAGCCATTTCACCTTTGGTAGCTAAGGCAAAAGCAGAAGGGCACGACAATGAATGTGCATTTTTATTCAGAGATGGTTTAAAAGCTTCCGTTATTTTAGCTTTTGTTTTAATGGCAGGGATATGGGTTTTAACTACCAATTTAGATTGGTTCAAACAAACACCAGAAGTAACAGCACTTACAAAAAATTATTTACACTTACTTAATATTGGTACTTTACCCATGTTGTTTTTTTTAGCCTTAAAACAATTTAGCGATGGGTTAAGCATTACTAAACCTGCAGCTATTGTTACCATATTAGCAGTAGCCTTGAATGTATTTATCAATTGGTTGTTAATTTATGGCAACTGGGGTTTCCCTGCTATGGGTTTATTAGGTACCGGTGTTGCCACTACAGTTTCTAGATTTGCTATGGCATTTGCCATGCTATGGTATGTGCTTAAAAATGTACGCTACAAGCATGAAATTAAAATCAAAGATGCCAAAATCAATGACAAAGGCTTACAACAAATATTTGCCATTGGATTGCCTTCTGGTTTTCAATATTTTTTTGAGGTAGGTGCTTTTGCATTTGCGGCCATTATGATTGGCTGGATTGGCCCAACGGAATTGGCTGCGCATCAAGTTGCCATCAATATAGCTTCAGTTACTTACATGATTGCAACAGGGCTTTCTGCTGCAGGTTCAATTGCAGTAGGTGATGCATTGGGTAGAAGAAACCGAAAAGACATTCAACAATCAGGTTATGCAGCCATGATTTTAGCTGCTGTATTTATGGGTTTTTGCGCATTACTTTTTAGTTTGTTTACTCAACAAATTGTTAGCTTTTACATACAAGATCAAGCAGTTGCAAAGATGGCACAAACCCTGATTATCATTGCAGCATTTTTTCAGTTGAGTGATGGTATTCAATGTGTTGGTTTAGGAATTTTAAGGGGTATAGGCGATACCAAAGTGCCAACAGTAATTGCCATTGTTGCTTATTGGGTTATAGGAATACCAATAGGATACTACCTTGGATTTTACTCTTATTTTGGTTTAAACGGTGTATGGATTGCTTTGTCAATTGGCTTAACATTTTCAGCATTGTTTTTAAGTTTTAGATTCAAAAGAAGAAGTCGTCTTATACCATTATCGGCGATCAATCATGCAGGATAAACAAACGCGCATAAAAGTTCATTTAGCCTTAATAATGGTTTCCTTAATTTATGGAACCACATTTACTGTTGCTAAAATAGCGATGCCACAGTACATACAACCTTTTGGTTTTATTTTATTGAGGGTGACTGTAGCAGCTGTTTGTATTGGCGCATTTCACTTGGTAAAAGTAAATGACAAAAAAGTAGAAAGACAAGACCTGCTTCCTTTGTTTGTATCTGCAATTTTTGGTGTTGCGGCCAATATGTTGTTGTTTTTTAAAGGGCTATCCATTACCACACCCATCAATGGTGCCGTGTTGATGCTGAATACCCCCATTTTTGTTATTTTGTTTGCCGCCATTTGGCTCAAAGAAAGCTTAAGTATTACCAAAATAGCGGGCATGCTGTTAGCAGCTTTTGGCGCAATTTTACTCATGGGAGGTTTGCGTTTTAATTTTGGAATGCACACTGTTTTGGGTGATATTTTTGTCATGTTGAATGCAATTATTTATGCATTTTACTTGGTATATGCCAAGCACCTGATGAAAAAATATCATCCATTAACAGTTACCAAATATGCTTTTGTTTTTGGATTTTTTATGGTCTTGCCATTTGGTTTTTCTGAATTAAAGGCGGTTGATTTTGCCAAATTACCGCAACAAGTTTGGCTTATCTTGTTATTTGTTACTATTGGTTCAACTTTTGTAACTTATGTTTTAAATGCCTATGCCCTTAAACATGCCAGTTCGGGTTTAGTCGGCTCATATATTTATTTACAACCTGTAATGGCTGCATTGATAGCTGTATTTTCCGGTCAAGATGTATTGACTATAGAAAAAATATTGAGCATGTTTGTCATTTTCACAGGTCTATTCATTGCTGCCAGAAAGTAGAATTTATATTGGCAACTGTTTACAATTGCTCTAAAATTATCCGTAATTTGTTGGCATGGTAAAATCAATGACAGGCTATGGCCACGCAGAATTAGATTTTGAAAGATTTCAATGTAAAGTTGAGGTCAAATCATTGAACAGTAAATTCTTTGAATTGAATGTGCGTTTGCCACGCAGTATTCAAAACAAGGAAATAGAACTGCGCAGAGACTTGCAAAAGAAATTAGAAAGAGGAACGGTTTCTATTTTTATACATGTGCAATACAAAAATGCAGAAGACAAAGTTGCTCCACTCAATTTAGATGTGGCAGAATATTATTTGAATACCTTAAACCAGTTGGCACACAAATCAGGCAAAACAAGTGAGCAATTGTTCAATAGTATTTTTGAGTTTCCAAATATCCTCTCTCAAAGAGATGATGATGAAAACGAAAACGATTACATACAAATTCAAGAGTGTATACATGCAGCTTTTATAGCATTTGATGGATTTAGAAAACAAGAAGGAAAAATGCTCTATGAAGAATTACTTAAAATGGTAGTTCGCATAGAAGAAAAAATGCACGAGTTAGATTATTTCGAAAATGAACGCATAGAAATGGTTAAAGAGCGTTTGAACAAAGAAATTGGCAAACTTTCTACTGAATTGGTTGACCGAAATCGTTTTGAACAAGAGCTCATATATTTTTTAGAAAAATTAGACATTAGCGAAGAAAAAGCGCGTTTAAAACAGCATTGCAATTATTTCAGAGAAACCATGCTTGAACTGAGCAGTGGAAAAAAATTGGGTTTCATTGCTCAAGAGATGGGTCGTGAAATCAATACCATTGGGTCTAAAAGCAACCATTCTCAAATGCAACGCAAAGTGGTTGAAATGAAAGATGAATTAGAAAAAATCAAAGAACAAATCAACAATATTTTATAAACGGACACATGCGTTTTGAATCGAGTAATCAAGAATTAGCATCTAAAAAGAAGTTTGTATTGCGCATGTTTAAATACATGCTTTTGGCTGGATTATTGGTTGTTGGTTCTGCAGCAATAGGTACATTAGGGTATATGCATTTTGCCAATTTGGGGATGTTAGATAGTTTTCATATGGCCTGCTTAATTTTAACTGGAATGGGGCCAGTAGTTGAAATGAAAACAACAGCGGCAAAAATGTTTTCTTCATTTTATGCTTTGTACAGTGGGGTTGCATTTTTAAGTATTACAGCTGTATTTTTTGCGCCTTTGGTGCACCGGCTGTTGCATGTCTTAAACTTAGATGACAAAGAAGATTAAATGAGGTTTTTATTTCTAACATACTAAGCGTTAATTCGTAGCCTCAATGAATAAAGTGATTATATTTTGTGCGCCTTCTGGCAGTGGCAAAACTACCATTGTCAAACATTTACTTAAAAATGATTCTCGCTTGCAATTTTCTGTCTCGGCATGTACAAGAGCCAAAAGAGAAGCAGAGGTAGATGGCAAAGATTATTATTTTTTGACTAAGGAATCTTTTGCAGATAAAGTAAGGCACAATGAGTTTTTAGAATACGAAGAAGTGTATGGCGGTAATTTTTATGGTACACTGAAATCTGAAATAGAAAGAATCTGGGCAATGGGAAAAGTGGTGTTGTTTGATGTAGATGTTGTGGGTGGCTTAAACATTAAAAATTATTATGGAGACCAAGCCCTAGCTGTTTTTGTGAAACCACCAGATGTAGCAACTTTGGAATTGCGTTTGAGGCACCGTTCTACCGAAACAGATGAAACATTACGTATACGCGTAGATAAAGCAGTGGAAGAGCTTAAATTTGAAAACCAATTCGAACAAGTTTTGTTAAATGACCATTTAGAAACGGCTTTAGAAAAAGCCAGTGTGTTGGTGAACGACTTTATTAGTAAGTAAACATGAAAATAGGTTTGTTTTTTGGGTCATTCAATCCCATACATACAGGTCATTTAATCATTGCCAATTATATGGCTGATTATACCAATTTAGAAGAAGTTTGGTTTGTGGTGAGTCCTCAAAATCCATTTAAATCAGAACAAAGCCTATTAAACGAGGTAGACCGTTTGAATTTATTGAAACTGGCAGTCAATGGCGATAATAGATTTAAAGCCATTGATGTTGAATTTTCTTTGCCAAGGCCTTCCTATACTGTGAACACCCTTGAACATTTGAGCAATCACTTTCCGGAACATGAATTTACATTAATTATAGGCGGAGACAATTTGCAGAACTTTCATAAATGGCTCAATTACGAGTCTATATTGGCAAAATACCAGGTATTTGTTTATGCCAGAACAGGCATTGTAGAAAAGCCATTGCTCTCCAATCATCCCCATATCAAACTGTTTGAAGTACCTTTGCTCAATATCTCTTCAAGTTATGTAAGAGAAAGTATTCAGGCCGGCAAATCAATTAAATACTTGGTGCCTGAGCCTGTTAGAATTACAATAGAAGAAAATAAATTTTACGGCATCAAAGGATAATGCGTTTCAATGGCTTTTTTGATGGTTACCAAGCCTTGCTCGAACGATTCTTCAGTAGAAGCAATTTTTGAATTGAGCATGTAACGGTAGATTGGGTTTAAGCCAACATCTCCAGAATCTATCCAAATTAATTTGGTTTTAAAGCCTAGGGGTTCAAATCTAAATTTGGCTTGTGTGTATATGCTCCCTTCATTCATCCATAAATCATAAGCCATCTCGGCATTTGGTTTGCTATTTGTAATGCAAAGTCTACCAGAACCATACAATCCCCCTCTAAAATATTGCCTGGCACCATAACCCACTCTGTTTTTTGAATAGAAAAAAACCAATGAACTGTCTAATGTTTTGTTCCAAGGGCTCCAATCGTTCCAATTATTGATATTGTTCATGTAATCGAATGATTGTTGCAAGGGCCTATTCACAACAGTTGTTTTCTCAATTCGGTATGCATGTGGTAGAAACCACGAAACGGCAACAAAAAAGAAAACCACTAGAAATATACCTAAGAATATATTGAATAATTTCATCTGATTTTTTATTGGAATTGAAAAGAATAACTATTCAATAGTAAATGCTTTTTCAACTATATCTGCTTGTTCTTTTGCATGAACCTTACTGAAACCGGTTGCAGGTGATGCGCTCGATTCTCTTGAAATTCTTTTCAAAATACGGTTACTGTCCCAACGTAACAAATATAGCCAAGCACCCATGTTTTTAGGTTCTTCTTGCACCCAAACTTTATCGGCCTTATCATACTTATCATAGATGGCTTGTAATTGGTTTTCAGGCATTGGATATAACTGTTCTACACGCACAATGGCAACATCTTTTCTCTTTTCTTTTTGTTGTTTGTCTAACAATTCATAATAGATTTTTCCGCTGCATAACAAAACACGTTTTACTTCTTTTGCTTTTACATTGTTGTCGTCAATTACTTCTTGAAATTTGTTTTCAGTAAAATCTTCCAATTTGCTTACACAAAGCGGGTGTCTGAGTAAACTCTTTGGAGTCATTACCACCAAAGGTAAACGGTAATCACGGCCTACCAATTGTCTTCTGAGTGCATGGAAATAATTGGCAGGAGTAGTAATGTTACAAACCTGCATATTCCAGTTTGCGCACAATTGCAAGAATCTTTCAGGTCTGGCAGATGAGTGCTCTGGTCCTTGACCTTCATATCCATGTGGCAATAACAAGGTTAAACCACTGAATGCTTTCCATTTGGTTTCGGCACTGGCTAAGTATTGGTCTATGATAATTTGAGCCCCATTGGCAAAATCTCCAAATTGTGCTTCCCATATAGTTAAATCATTTGGTGTAATCATTGAATAACCAAATTCAAAACCAAGAACGGCGTATTCACTCAGTAAACTATTGTAAAATTCTACTTTATTTAAACCGTTCAAATCAAGGCTGTCAAAAATATTATGGGGTGCTTCTGAATCTTCTTGTTTGATGATGGCATGTCTATGACTAAAAGTTCCACGTTCACAATCTTGTCCAGTCATTCTAACGGCATGTCCTTCATTGGCCAAACTTGCATAGGCAAGCAGTTCTCCCATAGCCCAATCAAAAGAATTTGACTCAATCATATTGGCTCTGTCTTTGAACAATTTTTCAATTTTGCTGAATGCTTTAAAGCCAGCAGGAATACTGGTTATTTTTTTAGCCAACGATACAAACAAATCCTTTTGAATGCGAGTATCTGGTGAACTTAAAAAATCGGCAGCAACGGCAGGTCTGAATTGTTCCCAATTGCGGCTCATAGAGCTTTGCATTTTAGAAGGTGGAGCTTGCTTTGCTGAGTCTAGTTTTTCTTGTAACAAACCTCTGAATTCTTTTTCCATCTCCTTTGCCAATTCTGCTTCTACGCTTCCGGCATGTAACAACTTTTGGTTGTAAATTTCTCTTGGATTGGCATGTGCCGAAATGGCTTTGTACAATACAGGCTGTGTAAAACGAGGTTCGTCTCCTTCATTGTGTCCGTACTTTCTATAGCCTAATAAATCAATGAATACATCGCTGTTAAATTGTTGTCTGTATTCCATTGCCATTTTAATGGTGTGCACAACAGCCTCAACATCGTCGGCATTCACATGGAAAACTGGGCTCAAAGTTACTTTAGCAACATCTGTACAATAAGTAGAGGTTCTGCCATCGGTATAATTGGTGGTGAAACCAATTTGGTTGTTTGCAACAATGTGGATACAGCCACCTACAGAATAAGCTTTTAAACCAGCCATCTGCAACAATTCATACACCACACCTTGTCCTGAAATAGAAGCATCACCATGAATCAAAATAGGGGCAATTTTGTCTTTGTTGCCCTGGTAATTTTTGTCCATAATGGCCCTGGTGATTCCTTTTACAACAGGGTTTACGGTTTCTAAATGAGATGGGTTAGGAGACAAACTCATTTTAACCAATTTGCCATTTCTGGTTTTCATTTCACCTGAAAAACCCAAATGGTATTTTACATCTCCTTCAAACAACCCATCGTTTTCAGCTACTTTACCTTCAAATTCCTTGAAAATTTCTTCGTATGTTTTATTGAGGATATTGGCCAATACATTGAGTCGGCCTCTGTGAGCCATACCAATAACAAACTCTTCTACACCTAAGTCAGCTCCATATTGCATAACAGCATCTAATGCTGGAATTAAGGTTTCTAGTCCTTCTAAACTAAAACGTTTCTGGCCTACAAATTTTGTATGTAAGAAATTCTCAAAAATGGTTGCTTGATTGAGCTTAGACAACAAATGTCTTTTTTCTTCTAATGAGAGTTGAGGTGTGTTTTTAGTTGATTCGAGTTTGCTTTTGAGCCATTTTAATTTTTCAGGTTCACGCACATACATAAACTCAGCACCAATACTTTGGCAATAGGTCAGTTGAAGGTGCGCTATAATGTCTTTTAATTTTGCAGGGCCTATACCAATCTCTACTCCTGCATTGAAAGTCTTGTCTAAGTCTGCAGTATTTAGCCCGAAATTTTCTATACCCAAACTTGGGCTGTAATTTCTTCTTTCTCTAACTGGGTTTGTTTTGGTAAACAAATGTCCTCTACTTCTATACCCATGAATCAGGTTCAATACATTAATTTCTTTCAATGTATCATCTGAAACAACAGTAGGCTTATTGGCATTGTATTGGGCATGCCCAAATTCAAAGCCTTCAAAAAACTTTTTCCATCCAAAATCTACTGAGTCGGCATCTTGTAACCATTGGCGATGCATTGCGTCAATGACAGAAACATCTGCATTGCTGATATAAGAAAATTTATCCATTTGGCTAAAATTTGCCACGAAGATAGGGTTTTTAGCCAATGCAGCGGTGTATTTGCTGTCTATTTTAACTAAATAATCAGGAATTTTTATTTGCTAGGCAATAATTGTGATTGCAACAACCAATTGTAAATATCGTTGATGACATATTCAGGGATGTTGTTTTTGGTGAAATATTCGCTGTAAGTGCTTTCTCCAGTTCCTTCTTCAAATAAATGATTGAGCATTGGATAGCTTTTAAACCCTACATTTTTTTTGTTTTTTAAGGATTTTTTCCAAAGTTCAAAATTTTCATTTGAAACTTGGTAGTCTCTTTCCCCTTGAAGAATGAGTAAAGGTCTGTCCATTTTTTTTGCCAATTTTACATGGGGGTAATTGTTGAGCCATACCCAGTAGGTAGCCTGCACCTCAAAAGGCATGTATTTGTGTTCTGTTAAGGGATTTAATTTCTTGCTCATACTGTATTGTGCCCTATTAATTTGTAGGTCAAATTCCGCTTTTTTTGCAGGTGTTACTTTTGTCAAGTAATGGTATTGGTCGATCATCATTTCCTGAACTCTTTTGTGATTTACACCTAAAAATACACCTCCTTTTATCAATGGCTTTTCTTTGCAAATCAAAGGAATGAGCATGCCTCCTTGTCCATGCCCTATGATATAAATTGAATTGGTATCTATTGATGGAATTTGAACCAATGTGTCAATAGCCTTGTAAAGGTCGTCTAAATAATCTTCTCTACATGTAAACGACTCATAATTGTTTCGCTGATACATCATTTGAATGCCATGTGAAACGGCTCTTTTGTCCATTCTAAAAGTAGCAATACCTCTGCTAGATAAACCCCATGCTAAATCTTTGTAGGGCATATTGATATCATAGCTACCATCTTTATCAGTAGGTCCAGATTCTCCAATTAAAATAACCAATGGCGTTTTTCCTTCAGAAAGTGGTAAACACAAACTGGCATTTAATTCATACAAATCATGTTTAATTTTAAAATTGTTTTCATTGAACAATTCTACATTTACGTATTTAGGTGCAACATGTATTTTATGCGACTGACTAAATGCAATACTCAATACTTGCCAACTGCTGTCAAAACTCAAACTCAATACAAAAGGCAAATAGGAAAAAGTAATTTCTGCACTTGAACTAAAATAGCCGGCGGCATTGGCGTTTAGATTAAAAATTCTGTGTGATTTGTATGCTCCATAGGTGCCAATCAATTCGGCCCAATCTTTCTCCAATGTTATGACAGAGTAATAGGCTCTGTAAATTGGAGCTACATGATTGGTTATTTTTTGAAATTCCTTTTGTGTAAAAAGGCTGATAATTTTTTCCGTTTCAAGTTTGCACTTATTGGAAGACTGTGCCATAGCTATGGCATGAATGCTCAACATGACAATGACAAACAGTGCTCTCATAGCTGTTAAAATTGGTTGTTTAAAAGGTCTAACTCACAAACCTTTTTGTAATATTTACTATTGTATACTTCAGGTAACAATTGTTGGTGACGAATATGGTGTGTATCAGATCCAACTACATCAATCATTTTTTGGTCAATTAAAAATTGAGCAGTTTCCATTACTGGTTTGGAATAGTAGCCAATTAAAGAGAGTAAATTCACCTGAAATAAAATACCCCTGTTTTTTAATTCTTCGTAGTCAGATTTTTTATAAGCAAAATAAGAGTAGCGTTCAGGATGTGCCAAAATAGGTTTGTATCCTGCCACTTGCAATTCAAACAATGCTTCTTTAAAAATGGCAGGTTCAGTCATGAAAGGCAATTCAATGAGAACATGTTTTTTTTCAGGACCAAAACAAAGTAATTCTCCTGCTTCAATTTTTGGAATGAAAGCATCATCAATCATATATTCAGCTGCTACTTCAACCTCCAATTTGCTACCCATTTCTTTTAGTTTAGTATGGATTTCACCTAAGATAGGAATCAGGTTGTTTCTGCTGTTTTTATAAAAATCACTCATGATATGCGGCGTAGTAATGACTTTCCGAATACCCATTTGTTGAAATCCGTTTAGAATTTCTAAAGATTGTTCAAGTGTTTCAACGCCATCATCTACCGCAGGAATTAAGTGCGAGTGAAATTCAACTTCAATCGGATTCACAAACTGCTTAGCAGACGGGCCATTTTTACTGCCAAATATTTTATGAAATATCGACAACTTATTGGTTGCTTAAAAAGTCTTTGAGGGAAGCAATGTTGGGCACATTCAAAGAATCTACTTTTCTGTAATCTGCAACATACAAACTCAACCAATCCATTCTGTAAATGGTTTTGTAAACCCCTTCTAGTGAATAATGATCCAAGCCCATTTCAATCACTTTGTGGTGTTCAACTTCTAACAAACTGGCTAAAAATTCAAAACGAGCTGATACCCTTTGATTGGCATTTGAATTTAAAAAGAAGAACACACTGTCTAGAGTGCCGTAATAACTTTCAATGACATTGTGGTTGTGTTCTGGAACAACATGAGTGAAGCATTCTAATTTTGCATTTTCTTGAATTTGTTGAGCAAAACGAGTAGCTACAGCCTCCATTGGGCCATCAGAAAGTACCACAAATTTTGATTTAGTTTTAGCTTGTATCAGTTCAAAAATTTGTTTGGCATCTGATTCGTAAGGTGTAGTATCTTCTAAATCTTTAGCTATGCGAGTCAACGTTTCTTTGTGTTTGCTTCCATTTAATTCAGCGAAAATTTGCACCAAATAAGTCAATGAAAAACCGAGAGCCATCCTAGGTTGAAATCCAGGCTCAATAGGGTAGGTGGTTAACTGATGTTTAGAAGCCAATTCAGCTAGTTTGCCGCCACTTGTTAAAATTATAATGGTACAGCCTTTGGCAACAACTTCTTCAAACATGGTTAAGGTTTCTTCTGTATTGCCAGAATAAGAACCCAGTATAACCAACGTGTTTTTGCCAACATAAGCAGGAACAGAATAGTCTGCTACAACTTCAACAGGCAAAGGAAATTCATTTGCGAATATGGTTTTAACCAAACGTCCTCCAATACCACTTCCTCCCAATCCGCCTATCAAAACATTTGAAAATTGAGAAGCTTTTAAACCATGATTTACATAATGGTTCATTGCAAAATTCATTTGGTAAGAAAATTTTCTGAGTGCTTCGTGTTGTGGATTCATATCTGTCTATAAAGTTTATTTAATAATGCTCATTAAGTATTTTCCATAGCCGCTTTTGAGCGTTTTTGCGGCTTCTCTCTCTAGTCCTGCTTTATCTAAGAAGCCCATACGGTAGGCAACTTCTTCAATACAACCTATTTTTAATCCTTGTCTTTCTTCTACGACCTGAACAAATTGTCCTGCTTGCATCAATGATTCAAACGTACCTGTATCTAACCAAGCTGTGCCTCTTTGTAAAACACCAACTTTCAGCTTTCCTTTTTCTAAATAAACACGGTTGATGTCTGTAATTTCTAATTCACCTCTTGGAGATGGTTGAATGTTTTCAGCTATTTGTACCACTTCGTTGTCGTAAAAATACAGACCTGGAACTGCATAATTTGATTTTGGTTGTTTGGGTTTTTCTTCAATGCTAATGGCATTCATTTCTTTATCAAATTCAACCACTCCATAACGTTCAGGGTCGCTTACATGATAGGCAAAAACCACACCACCATCAGGGTTATTATTAGCTTGTAACAATGCACTTAAACCAGCACTGAAAAATATATTGTCTCCCAAAACCAAAGCTACCTTGTCGTTGCCAATAAATTCTTTTCCTATGATGAATGCTTGTGCAAGCCCATCAGGTGAGGGCTGAACAGCATATTGGAAATGACAACCAATTTGACTTCCATCTCCCAATAATTTTCTGAACCCTTCTGCATCATGTGGTGTGGTGATGATTAAAATATCTTTAATCCCAGCTAACATTAAAGTTGAAAGCGGATAGTAAATCATTGGTTTGTCGTAAACAGGCATGAGTTGTTTGCTCACTGCAATGGTTAAAGGATGTAACCTTGTTCCACTTCCACCTGCTAATATAATTCCTTTCATGTGTGCGCTGTTTTAGTTTTACCTATTGCCGTATAAATTGTCGTAATAATTTGCGTAATCGCCACTGGTTACTTCATCCATCCACTGTTGATTGGTTAAATACCAATCTATGGTTTTTTCAATGCCTTCTTCAAATTGTAAACTAGGTTCCCAGCCCAATTCTCGCATGATTTTTTGAGCATCAATTGCATATCTTAAATCGTGTCCGGCACGATCAGTTACATAGGTGATCAATTGTTCAGAAGTACCTGGAGTTCGGCCTAATTTAACATCCATGGTTTTACAAACCACTTTAATTAAATCTATATTGGTCCATTCATTAAATCCTCCAATATTGTAAGTTTCTCCGTTTTTACCTTTGTGGTAAACCATGTCAATTGCACGCGCGTGGTCTACTACATACAACCAATCTCTCACATTTTCACCTTTTCCATAAACAGGCAATGGCTTGTTGTTTCTGATATTGTTGATGAACAATGGAATCAGTTTTTCAGGAAACTGATTGGGACCGTAATTGTTAGAGCAATTGCTAATAACTACGGGAATTTTATAAGTATTGTGGTAAGCTCTAACAAAATGATCTGAGCTGGCTTTACTGGCAGAATAAGGACTTTGTGGGTCGTAAGGAGTTGTTTCTAAGAAAAAACCACCATCATGTAAACTGCCATACACTTCATCTGTAGAAACATGGTAAAACAGTTTGTTGTTAAAATCAGCTTTCCAAGCATTTTTTGCAGCGTTTAACAAATTCACAGTACCTACTACATTGGTCATTACAAAATCCATTGGGTTAGTAATACTTCTGTCGACATGGCTTTCAGCGGCTAAATGAATGACCCCTTCAAACTGGTGTTTTTGAAACAATGATTCAATGGCTAAAGCATCAACCAAATCAGCCTTGATAAAAGTATAATTGGGTGCCTGTTCAATATCTGTCAGGTTTTTTAAATTGCCAGCATAGGTCAATTTATCTAAATTGAAAATATGGTAATCAGGATATTTTTGCACAAATAACCTCACTACGTGTGAGCCAATAAATCCTGCACCTCCAGTGATTAAAATAGACTTCTTTGTCATTCTTTTTTTATTTATTTTCTGTTGCTGCCAAAGCCTGTTCCCAAGCCCAAGCAGTTTGCATACAATTTTCTAAAGATCTTTCAGTTTGCCATCCCAATGTTTTGTTTGCTTTATTACAAGCAGCATAAACTTGCACCACATCTCCAGTTCTTCTGGGGCCAAAAACCATGTTTAGTTTTTGTTGACTCACCTTTTCAAAAGCGGCAACCACTTCTAAGACTGAACTTCCTTTTCCTGTTCCTAAATTAAAGACATCAAAACATGGTTTGTTTTTGCCCGCCAATTGGTATTCTAGTGCTTTTAGATGAGCCTTAGCCAAATCTACCACATGTATATAATCTCTAATACAGGTGCCATCTGCTGTTGGATAATCATTTCCAAAAACAGTCAATTGTTTTCTCTTTCCAATGGCTGTTTGGGTAATAAAAGGAACTAAATTGTTAGGCACGCCAATTGGCAATTCTCCAATAAGAGCTGAATCATGTGCGCCAACAGGATTGAAATACCTTAAGGAAATGACATTGAGTCCTGTTGCAATGCTTTGATCTTTTAATAGTTCCTCACAAATTTGTTTGGTATTACCATATGGTGATGTTGCCTGTTGCACAGGTGCAGTTTCATCTACAGGAGGATTGGCTTCTCCGTAAACAGTACAACTCGAAGAAAATACAATGTTGTTGATTTCATTTGCAGCCATTGCTTCTAGCAAATTGACTGTTCCTCCAACATTGTTTTCATAGTATTTCATAGGAAATTGAACACTTTCACCAACTGCTTTATAGGCTGCAAAGTGAATCACGGCTGCTATGTCTTTGTGAGCATTTACAAAATTTAGCAATGCTTTTTTATCACGGATATCAATTTTTTCTATGTGGGTAGCAACACCTGTAATGGCCGTAATTTGGTCAGTCACCTGACTCGAAGAATTTTCAAAATTATCGAGCCCTATCACATGGAATCCGGCCTGTTGCAATTCCACCATGGTATGAGAACCAATGAAACCAGCAGCCCCAGTAACTAATATTTTAGGTGTTTTGTTCAAATTATTTGTAAATATATGGAATCATCCCTCAAATTACTATGCCTTAAAAGCTCAAAGGTATTCGAAATGACCATGCTTGCTTTCTATACTCACTCTTTTGGTGGATGCAGCTTCAACTCTACCAATTATTTGAGCAGGTATTCCTGCGGCTTTGGCAATTTGAATCAATGAATCAGCGCTGCTTTCAGGAACATAAAACTCCAATAAATTACCCATATTGAATACTTGGTACATTTCTTTCCAATCACTGCCAGATTGATTTTGAATCATTTCAAACAATGGCGGGGTTTCGAACAAATGGTCCTTTACAATGTGTAAGTTGTTTACATAGTGCAAAACTTTGGTTTGTCCACCACCAGAACAATGCACCATGCCATGAATGTCTTGTCCAAGTGTTTCAATTATACTTGGCATCAATGGGCTAAAACTTCGGGTAGGGGAGAGCAACATTTTTCCAACATTCAATGGGTGTGAAGTTAATTGCTCAGTTAGTTTGAGTTTGCCGGTATAAACCAAATCGGCTGGAACCAATGGATCATAACTTTCTACCGAATTTTTATATTGTTCAGAGAGGGTATCGTGTCTGGCCATAGTGAGACCATTGCTTCCCATACCAGCATTGTATTCTTTTTCCCAATTGGCTTGTCCAAATGAACCAAATCCAACAATTACATCACCAGGTTGTATACGGTGGTTCGAAATGATGCTTGATTTTTTTGCTCTTGCACATACTGTAGAGTCTACTATGATGGTTCTTACCAAATCGCCAACATCAGCGGTTTCTCCGCCAGTGCTGTGAATTTGAATGCCATAGTTGCCCAATTCTGCAATGAATTCTTCAGAGCCTTCTATGATGGCTTGAATGACTTCGCCAGGGATTAAATTTTTATTTCTACCAATAGTAGATGAAAGGGTAATGTTTGTGTAAACACCGGCACACAACAAATCATTGAGATTCATTACAATGGCATCTTGGGCAATGCCCTTCCAAACGCTGAGGTCTCCGGTTTCTTTCCAATACAAATACGCCAAACTTGATTTAGTACCAGCACCATCTGCATGCATGATATTACAGTAGTTTTCATCTGCGCCCAAATAATCAGGAACTATTTTACAAAATGCTTGAGGAAACAAGCCCTTATCTATGTTTTTGATGGCTTTATGTACATCTTCTTTTTGAGACGATACGCCTCTTTTCATGTATTTGTCAGTGGTCATTTTCAGAAATAATGCTGCAAATTTACAGATTATCTGACTTTTATTTTTGAATCTGTTTTTAAAAACTTGATGGTTGTTCTTCTATTGGCTTGGTGTTCTGCTTCAGAACAGTCAATTCCATCAGAACAGTTATTTACAAGAAATTGTTCTCCATAGCCTGCAGGAACAAGCCTAGAGTTGTCAATTCCTTTATTTACCAAGTAGCTCACACAACTATTGGCTCTTTTTTTTGAAAGATCTAAATTATAAGGGGCTTCAGCTCTGCTATCTGTGTGTGAGGCTAATTCAATCACTAATCCAGGATTTAGTTTGAGCACAGCAGCCAATGAATCTAAAACAGGTTCAGCGTCTTTTCTTATTTGCCATTGGTCTAAATCATAATAAATGCCCTGTACGGTTAGTTCTGCTTCTTTGGCTGGAATGCGGTCTAGCCATACAATTACTTGAATGGTGGTGTCATTTTGTCCAACTATGGCTTGCAGTGCTATACCCGAATTTAAATAGCTATTTTTTGAAGCACTGAATGCATAATTTTTATTAAACAGTAAGCTTGAACTAAACTGTCCATCTTCATCTGATTTAATTTGAACAATGTTCTTTGAGTCTTGTTCGGTAATGCCAACAAATGCAGAGGGTACCGGCTTTTCAGTTTCTCGGTCTATAATAGTTCCATTGACAATTAATTGAAATGGTTTGGCATAGATGGCATACAAATCATCGTCACCAGTTCCGCCTGGTCTATTTGAACTAAAATAACCCATTGCACCATTGCTATCTATAGACCAATGAAGCCCTAGATCATCAGCCCCAGAATTGATTGGTGACCCCATGTTTTTTATGGTATTTGGGCTGTCTGTACTGCATTTGAAAATATCCAAACCTCCCATACCAATATGCCCTTTTGATGCAACATATAAATTGCCCTTTTGGTCAAAACTTGGAAATAATTCATCTTCATTTGTGTTGATTGTAGTTCCTAAATTTTCTGGTTTACTCCATTCATTTTTGGTAAAACTGTATTGGGTTTTCCAGATGTCTTTTTTACCCATACCACCAGGTCTGTCACTAGCAAAATACAAATACTTATATTGGTTGTCCCAAAATGGGTGACCACAACTAAAACTGTCACTATTAAAAGGCAATACCTGAGGATTGCTGTATTTGTTCTCTGTAAAATAACTCACCAATATTTTGCAGTTTAAGCCTTTACCATCAGCGCCATTGCACTGAGTAAAGTAAATGTTCTGAAGACTATCCATACATAGCGCACCTTCATTAAAATCAGTATTTATATTTTTTTGGCTGACTACTTGTAATGGGCTACCATTCATAATTTGACTGCTAAATATGTCGGCGTATTTTTGGCCTGTCCATTCAAAAATACCGTTACCTTGTGCCTCTTTTCTAGAGGAACTAAAATACAAATGTTGTTCATGGAAATAGGGGCCATAATCGCTATATGGGGTGTTAATTTGAGTTAAATTTTTCACCAAAAAACGCTCAGGTTTGGCTTTCCAATCAGCAGCTTGTTTACAACCTTCAATGGCTTCTAGTGCCAACTTATTATCAGGCATTTCAAATAAATAATCATTGAAAACCCGAGTGGCATCCTCATAGCGTTCAAAGTTTTTTAATAACTGCGCGTAATTAAATAAGATTTGTGGGTCAGGATATTTACTGTTCACCAAATTTTCATACCATTTTAGGGCATTCCCGAAATTGTTGCTTAATCGGTAACTCTCAGCAATCTTGTATAAGGTTTGCTCTTTGCTTGTTAGTTCTTTTATTTTAGGATATACTCTTTGGTAAAGCTGTGCTGCTGTATTGTATTTCTTGGCCTGAAAACATTGGTCTGCCTTTTCAAGTTCCATTATGTAAGCGGGCTGAACTTTTTCTTGTCCGTATGTGAAACACGAAAACAACAATGCAATTAAAAATAAAAAGTGCTTATGTTTCATGAGGTGTTTGTATCATAAAAAAAACTGTTTCAAAAATAGACCTATCATTGGATTTGTATTTAGGTTCTATTTTTGAAACAGTTTTACTATAAATGGTTTTGGTTACCGTTTGGGAGCTGTAGGGTATTGCCTGTTACCTGGTTGACCTGCTTTGGTTCCTTGTCCTGGTTTGGTTGGCGCAGGTACATTTTTAGGTGCTGGATTGTAGTTCAAATCCAAGAATTTTACAGTTGTTCTTCTGTTGAGCTGGTGCTCTTCTTCAGTACATTTTCTAGCTTGTACCGATTCATCATTGCCTTCACATGCACAATGATTTACCAAAGTATTTTCTCCATAACCTTTAGAAACCAATCTCAAAGAATCAATACCCCTCGAAATTAAATATGCCACTGCGCTATCAGCACGTCTTTGAGACAAACCAATATTGTAGGCACTATCTGCACGACAATCGGTATGTGAACCCAGTTCGATACGTAAGTTAGGATATTTATTTAAGGTATAAATGAGGGTGTCTAAAATTGTTCTTGATACAGGTCTTAAATCTGCTTTGTCTAAGTCATAATAAATACCTTCTAGCTTAATCATTGAATCAAAGTTGAATGGAATCAATTCAAAGTCCTGCACTAAGTCTGTAGATACTTCCAAGCCTTTGGTTGTTTGATAGGCTTGTTTGCTGTCATAAAAATATTGTTTAGCTGCAAATAATTCGTAATCTGTTTTGGTTTTTAGTCTCAATTTGTACGAACCACTTTCATCTGTTTTCAATACAAATTTACCAGTATCGTTACTGCTAGTAATTGTTACCACCGCATTTTTTAGAATTTCTTTAGTTTTTTGGTTTCTTACAACTCCACTCAAGTTAAATATCAATGGATTCATGTAGAATCTATAAATGTCGTCTTGGCCTCTTCCTCCATCTCTATTTGAAGAGAAATAACCACTTTCTTTGTCTTTTTCTACAATGATTGAGAAGTCATCAGCACCTGAATTAACTGGTGATTTCATGTTAATAGGCTCACTCCAATCGGTACCCTCACCCTTTGTGTAATAGATATCCAATCCTCCTAATCCAGTATGTCCATTTGAAGAGAAATACAAAGTGCCATCTTCATGAATAAAAGGGAACATTTCATCTTCGTCAGTATTTACCGTAGCTCCTAAATTTACAGGATCTCCCCAGCTACGGCTCCTTTTGCTGTATGTGGTCATCCAAATGTCTTTTCCTCCTTGACCGCCTGGCATATCTGAACTGAAATACATGATTTGGCCATCTTTTGAAAGTGTAGGCTGTCCACAATTGAAAGAATCAGTGCTGAAAGGAATTAATGCTGGTTCAGACCATTCTGTTCCTGAAATATTTGAGGTGTACAATTGACATTTTTTACCTTTGCCATTATTAGAATAATTACATCTGGTTAATACCATCATGGTTGAACGGGCATCAAAACACATGGCACCCTCATTAATTTTGCCATTTAATACCTTTTTGTCAGCCAAAACAGGCATTTGGTAGGTAATATTATTAGGGTTTTTCTTGTCTTTTTTATAGGTTACTGAATAAATATCAGTGTGGGCATTTCCAGTCCATCCATATACATTATTGCTGACACCTTTTTCTCTATCTGAGGTAAAATACAATTGATCTTTCTTAAAAAAAACTGCCCCAAAATCCTGCCAACGGGTATTCAAGCCTTTTACATTTTCAACAATGTAGCGGGTTTTCTCGTTTTTCCATTTCAAAGCATTTTCACAACCTTTGATCTGTTTTTCAACATCAATAGGTTCTGAAGGGTTCATTTTTTGGTAATTTTTGAATTCTATGATGGCCTTTTCAAAATCTTGATTTTTCTTTTTTGCCTGAGCCAATTTCAATTGTGCATCTGAGTTTTTGGGGTCTAATTTAATGGCTTTTAAGTACCAGCTTTCCGAATTTTTATTGTCATTCATTAAGCGGTAACATTCTGCTGCTTTATAAGAAGCTTCAATTCTGTCATCTTTTTTCTTGCTGCTAGAATAAACTTTTCTGTAATTATCTCCGGCAACAAAGTATTCTTTCTTTTCGTAAGCTTCTCTGGCTGCAGATAATGACCCTTTTTTAGAACATGAGCTGACTAAAAAAAGTGCACTTGTCAAGCCAATAAACAAGGTCAATAGGATATAACTTTTTCTCATTTGCATTTGGTTTCTGAATATGCGTTTACTTGCAATTTTATTAAAAAAAACAAAGTAAAAAAGCCTTTTCTTTAATTTTATTGAATTGGAGTTAAAAATAGCATAAAAAAATCGGGCTTTAGGCCCGATTTTTTTATTTGATGAATAACATTTCTCTGTATTTAGGAAGTTTCCATAGTTCATCGTCTACCACAAACTCAAGTGCATCACTGTTGTTTCTGATTGGTTCAAATAGAGGCTTGATTTTTTTACAGAAAGCCAATGCTCTTTTGTGTGTATCTTCAATGTGGTGAGCCTTGTCTAATTCTGATTTTATTTCTTCTATTTTTTGGTGAATGGTAGTCAGATGTGCTGAAATTTGTTTCAATAGAGTCAGTTGCATTGAATAATCACTTCTAGTTAAACCTGCACCTTTCATGGCTTGTATGTTTTCTGCCAAGTTTTTTTGGTAAGAAATTCCAGAAGGAATAACATGTGAGCTGGCTAGTTGAATCAATACTTTGGCCTCAATGTCAATTTTCTTTACATACAATTCTTGCATGATTTCGTAACGGGCTTCCAGTTCTCTTTCGTTGAATATACCATTGCGAACAAACAAATCTTTTGAAGATTTGCTAATATATGCATTCAGCGCCTCAGGAGTGTTTTTAATGTTTTTTAAGCCTCTTTTGGCAGCTTCTTTTACCCAATCTTCACCATAGCCATTGCCTTCAAACAATATCTTTTTACTGCTATTGTAATAGCCTTTTAGTATTTCAAGTATGGCATCTTCTTTCTTTTTGCCTTTTTTAATCAAAGCATCTGTTTCTTGCTTGAATTTTTGCAATTGGTCTGCCATAACTGTATTTAATACAATCATTGCATTTGCTGAATTAGCGCTAGAGCCAACCGCTCTGTATTCAAATTTATTACCTGTAAATGCAAAAGGAGAAGTTCTATTACGATCGGTATTGTCAACCATAATTTCAGGGATATTGATAACCTGAATGGCTTTTCCTTTTGATGCATTAGTTGTTTTTTTATTGGCAAACAAGGTTTCCATAACATGGGTTAGTTGTGATCCAATAAAAATGGACATAATAGCAGGAGGAGCTTCGTTGGCCCCTAAGCGGTGTTCATTTCCTGCACTGGCAATAGAAGCTCTTAACAAATCAGCATGGTCATGAACCGCTTTAATAACATTGACAAAAAAGCTCAAAAACTGCAAATTGGTTTCTGGATTTTTGGTAGGTGACAACAAATTGACACCCGTATTGGTAATTAAACTCCAATTATTGTGCTTGCCAGATCCGTTTACACCTGCAAATGGTTTTTCATGAAACAAAACCTTGAAGCCATGTTTGGCAGAAACTTTATCCATTACATCCATTAACAATTGGTTGTGGTCAATGGCTAAATTTACTTCTTCAAAATTGGGGGCACACTCGTATTGTGAAGGGGCTACCTCATTGTGTCTGGTCTTAAGAGGAATGCCTAATTTATAGGCCTCATTCTCAAAATCAACCATAAAATCAAACACCCGAGGCGGAATTGACCCAAAATAGTGGTCTTCTAATTGTTGGCCTTTTTCAGGGGAATGTCCAAGAACGGTTCTACCTGCAAGCATAATGTCTGGTCTGGCAAACCACATGGCTTCGTCAATCAAAAAGTATTCTTGTTCAATACCCAATGACGCACCGGCATGGGTTACATTCTTGTCAAAATAGGAAGCACAAATATCTACTACTGCTTTTTCTACAGCATGCAAAGCTTTTAACAAAGGTGCTTTGTAATCTAAGGCTTCTCCGGTGTATGAAACAAAAATGGTAGGAATACATAATGTTTTACCTCCATTGTTTTCCATAATAAATGCTGGAGATGATGGATCCCATGCGGTATATCCTCTTGCCTCAAAAGTATTTCTGATACCTCCGTTTGGAAAACTAGATGCGTCAGGCTCTTGTTGAACCAATGCACTTCCGGTAAATTTTTCTATAGACTTTCCATCGCCCAATGGTTCAAAAAATGAATCGTGTTTTTCGGCAGTTGCACCCGTTAAAGGTTGAAACCAATGTGTATAATGTGTTACACCCATGGTCATTGCCCAGTTTTTCATGCCTGATGCAACCTGGTTTGCAATGGCTCTGTCTATTTTTTGACCCTTATGAATGGCATCTGTAACTGCTTCATAAGCTTCTTTTGACAGAAAAGCCTGCATAGAAGTGTCAGTAAAAACGTTTTTTGCAAAAAAATCAGATACTTTTTCAGATGGTTTTTGAATAGCGACTGTTCCTCTACTTTGAACAATTTCGAGTGCTTTTGAGCGAAGTGTAAGCATGCAATAAGATTTTATTGCCTTCAAATATACAATCTGTTTGCCTGCACCTCCAAAAAATAAATCAACAAATAACCCTCAATTTGAAAATAAATCAAAATGAGGGTTATTGAATAGAATACAGTTAATCCATCTAGTAAATTATTCTTTGATAAACTTCAAAGACGCTAAGTTTTTATTTTGATCAGTGGTGTGCAAGAAGTAAAACCCAGGATTTAGGTTTTGGATATCAATTGAAGCATTGGTCAAATCATTGATATTGCCTGCAATTACAAGCTGACCAATTTCGTTTCTTATTTCATAATAGATTGTATTCAAAGCTGGGTTAATAGCTGCAATGTTTAAGGTGTTTTTAGCCGGATTCGGGAAAAGTATTAAATGCTGCTGAAAACTATTAGACTCTAAACCAGTAGCATTGTTTTTGAAATAGATAAATAACCTGTTATCTCCAGTAGTAGCAGCATTGTTTGCATCTACAGTAAAGGTATATTTGGCACCGTTATTCAATAAGGTACTGATGCGGTTTAGGTTGTCGAATAAATAAACCTCTTGGTTGTTCAGTAAGGTATTTGCCGCAACTTCAATGGTAATTTCTTTTTGGCCAGCAGCCAAACGTAAGCCAAGTGGAATGTTGGAATTAACATCAAGAGGTCTGAAATCGGTCGCTAACTTTTGGCCATCATTTGCAATGCTGTAAAAATCAAATTCATCGTTATTGAGTTTCATAGCATCAAAAGCATCTTCAAAACTACCTTGGTTATTGGCGTTAAAAGCCAAATTGATGTTGTCAATAACTTGGTTGTCAGCAGTAGCAAACAATTGCAAACCGTTTTGAATGTATTGTTCTTGTTTGAAAGTAGTTGTAGATGCAGTGCTTGCTTTGCTGGCTTCAGTAAAAGTAATAGAAGGAGAGGTAGCGGTATTGGCTTTGATAAAAACAGCTGAATAAGCAGGAATGACATAGGGAGTTCCCGATGCCAACAATTGACTTACATAAGCACCCGTTTGGGGATTTCTTGTATAAACGGTTTTATTGATGTTAGCTTGAGAAGCAGAACCATAAATAACCGCGCTAATGTCTACAGGAGAAGGGTATGGGTTTCCAATTAAATTGAATCCTTGACCAGTTCCAGCACCTGCAGATGATAAGTTAGTAGTGATATTGCCTTGATTAACATTGCCACTCATTTGAATAGTAACACTAGAAGGAGTATAATTTCCTGAAGAAATACCTTCACCTTTTGCACCTCTAAATAATACTCTAATCCCTTGTCCAACACTCCATGTATTGTTAGTACCCGATGCATCAGCTGCAGTAAATGCAGTCCAACCTCCGTTAACAGAATTGTCGTCGGCATTACTGGTATTGAACCAAAATGCACTTGGGTTATTGGTTGCTGTTGGTGTAAATCCTGTTCCGACTGTTTTGGCAACGTTGCTTGTTATGCCATCGGTATTTCCAGTTATGTCGATGGTATTTGTTAACTGAGTCAATTCTTGATTGCTATTGAATGGGTGGCTAATATGACGGTACTTTCTTTTGCCAGATGGCACAAATTGTTCAATATTGACAATGCCAGAGATTGTACCGTTACTAGCTGCGATTCTAGCAGTAGCTGTTGCATCACTTTTTAATGTGAGTTTGCTATTGGTAGTTAGCGTACCTGAAGAAATAGTTGCTGCTTGTTTAACCAAAAGTAATCCTTTGTCAAGGCTAATGGCGTTTGCACTTTTATTGACACTTACGTTGGCAACTGTTTGGTTGCCGTTCAAGTTAATGCTCTGTGCATTTGATCCACTAAAACCAAGAGTTGCATTGCTCAATGCAATGGTTCCACTATCAGTTAGGTTGCCAGCCAAAGTCAATTGGCCTGTACCCATTGTAATGGTGCCATAATTGGTCAGATTTTCTCCAATGTATAAACTCTCTGCATTTGATATGAAGAGTTCTGAACCACTGTTCACTTTCATTTGTGCCAATGCAACGGTTGTGTTGCCAATGAAGGCCAATCCAATTAATAAAAACAGTTTGTTGCTACTTTTAGAATTTTGAATAGGAACTAAGGCTAGCTTGAATTTGCTGCCCGCATGTAATTGCATTTGCTTCATCAAATGAAAACCTTCCTGAAGCATTTGCTTTGCGATTTGGTTTAAATTTAAATTCATCTTTTTCATGGTTAACTGGTTAAGTTTTTTCAGCAGGGTTAAATTGCTGGTTAAAGTATTTTTTATAAGAATGATGCCAAATAAAATTTTGTTTATTAATGCTATGAAAATCAGAGGTGTAATTTCATTTGATGCGATATGTTTTGCAGGCTGTATGTTTCAATTTGGGAAATATTGTCAAATTGAACAACTGTTTTTTAGAATTTAATGATGTAATTCAATGCTAAAAATGGTTGCATCACATTGTGAGCGTTTCCACCTCCATTGTTTTGGATAGAAATACCTGTAGTAGCGCTTGCAGTAGGCCATCCATTAGTATTGGCGCTGGCATCTCCTGGAGGAGCCTGGCCAGGGTTGTTTGACATATTGCCATCGTCTCTTCCATTGAATGTTCCGTGGCTATGCCCTGGGTCTGTTACCCCATGTGAGTGTGAAGGCATTTCTGCAATGGTTAAAGTATGATTTTCTTCACCTCCAGAACTGGCAATGGTTCTATTTGTTAAACCTGAACCTTGTCCAACTCCAACGATGGTTCTGCCACGTAAATCAGGTAAATTAAATGTAGTTGATCCATTTCCAGCTCCATATAAGGTGCCAATTGCTGCAAATAAATTTGCATATACAGTTCTACTAACAGCAGCACCATCACACACCAAATAGCCCAATGGCGCAGTATTCCCAGCAAAAGTTTGTACAGAACCAGCAGGAATAATGGTACTCGCAGACATAGATACCCAAATTGAACCATCATAATAATAATAACCTGGGCTTACATTGTATGGAGATGAACCTGCGGTTGCAGTATTGTATACGATTAAACCAGTAGCAGGGCTGGTAATTGGGTTGCCAGAATTACTGGCTGTTAATGCAACTCTTGGTGCTAAAAAGCCTTTATCGCTGGCACTGATTTCAAGTTTGGCTGAGCTATTGGGTGTATTTGTACCAATACCAATTTGGGCATAGTTGAACTTTGTACACAATACAAAAAACAAGAGTAAAATAAAAGGTGATTTCATGGTTTTTGTGGTTATTTATATTCAGTAACTGTCATGGTACAGTAGTCATTTGTAAAAACCAAGCTGTTACTGCCAATTTGCACTGCATAAGTATGTGTGCCTGTTTCATTAGGGATTATTGCCACTAGTTCAGGGACATTGGTATGTATATATGCATTGTTGAAAAAAAATGGGCTGTTATCTATAATAACTCCGTCTCTCAGTAAACTAAAAGTTACATTACTTGGAGTGCTAGCATAAGCTGTTAAATCCGCTCTAATTTTAACAGTACCTCCATTTCCTGTATAATTTGCACTCCACTGAGCAACAGTTGCTGGTCCTGTATAAGCACCGGATGCAACAGAATTTAATAGAATGGTTTCATTGTAAAAAAAACTTGATGACTGCCAACTGGCATTGCCATTTGCATCACTGGTTAAAATTTTATTTGCGGCTTGGTTCCCATCAGTATATTTGAAATTACCATTGATATCTAGTTTGGCGGCAGGTGAAGTTGTTCCAATTCCTATATTACCTGAGTTAAAAATTAAATTTCCATTTGAATTGCTCCATTGAGCGGTATCTAATTTGTTCCATTTATTGGCAAAGTATATATACAATCCAGGGTTTTGGTCTTCTTGGTAAACCAGCAAACCATTGGCAGGTGAAGCAATTGCCGTTCTTTGGTTCTGGTTCATTCTTGGTGGTAACAAGCCCTTGTTTGTTGAACTAATTTCTAATTGCGCTGACGCATTTGGGGTATTGGTTCCAATACCAATTTGAGCATAGTTGAACTTTGTCCACAATACAAAAAACAAGAATATTTTTAAAGTAAGTTTCATGGTGTCTTTAAATCAGTTATTTGTATTCTGTTACAATCATGGTACAATAGTCGTTTACATCCACATTAACACCGGAACCAATTTGCACGGCATAGGTATGTGTTCCGGTTTCATTAGGAATCAAAGCAATTAATTCTGGCATGGTGAGGTGTGTGCTACCAATGTTAAAATAAAATGGACTCGCATCAACAACAACTCCATCTCTTAATAGTCTAAAAATCATGGTGCCAGTACCAGAAGTAAATGCGGTATGATTTACCCTAATTTCAACCGTGCCACCACTGGCTGTGTAATTGGCAGTCCATTGTGGAACTGTGGTTTGTCCGCTGAAGGTGCTTGCAGCAACAGAGTTTAATAAGATTGATTTTTTATAAAAAAAACTGGATGATTGCCAACTGGCATTGCCATTGGCATCACTGGTTAAAATTTTGTTAGCGGCTTGGTTTCCGTCTGTATATTTTAAAGAGCCATTTACTTCTAATTTAGCTGAAGGAGTTGAGGTTCCAATACCCACATTTCCTGAACTAAAATTTAAATTGCCGTTGGTATTGCTCCATTGAGCAGTATCTAATTTATTCCATTTATTGGCAAAGTATACATACAAACCGGCATTTTG
>CANHRW010000004.1 GCA_947462865.1 Bacteroidota bacterium
ATTCATCATTTCATTCAATGAGTAATATTATCTACTTGCTGTCGGATTCACTTCCTCAGGGCTTGCCCACAACAAGCACTCTGGCATTTTGTGTGCCGCTTGTCAATGGTCGGGGTTTCCGAACAACAATTGGTTTGTAAGCGTAATTGGTTTTAGTCGCTTGTGAATTAATGTACCTTCGGGTGGCTGAGCTGCAATCTAACCGTCATATTGTTCTGTCAGGCGGCTGAGCGGAGCCGAAGCCTAATTGTATTTAGACATTTCATCTTTGAATGGTCGCTTGTGAGTTAATGTACCTTCGGGTGGTTGAGCGGCAGTCGAAGCCTAATTGTATTTTTATAGAATTATTTCTGTTAAAAGACTTCCTCTTTGAAGGCGAAATGTATGAAATAGTTTTGTTTCGGCTCCGCTCAGCAAACAATTTAATATCAAGCGCGTTTAGCGCGTTCCCAATTGGCAGATTGTTTACCGCGAATGAACTTGACAAATCCCAAATACATACACAAATTCATGATAAAGAAATAATAAGGCACAAACAATACTTTTACTTTCATTTGTTTGTTTTCTAAATACCACCCCATCAAAGCAAAGGCATAAAACATTACTTGCAATGACATTAAAATTGTATACAACATTCCTGCATGCTGATTCACTAATAAGGCATTACAAATAAATACCACAAGTAAGCTAAGAGGAGCCAATGTCCAACGAGATACCCTGTGTGAGAAGAACAAGAAAAAGACTTTGAAATTATGAAATGGGTTGAATGCCTGCTTCAAACGAAACATACTCTGCCAGGCTCCAGCAGCAATTCTAACCTTTCTTTTGAGTTCTTCATTTACATTGGCACTGGCTGTTTCTGTGGCACAAGCAGCTTTCTCATACACCACTCTGTATCCTGAAAGGGCTACGCCCATACTTTGCATTAAATCATCCAATAAAGTGTCTTCAGGCAATGTTTTATACAAATTGGTCCGGTAACTCATTAGCTCGCCTGCAGCACCTACAATGGTATAAAAATCAGAATCCATTTGCTTTAAAAAACTCTCGTATTTCCAATAAATACCTTCTCCTGCCCCACTGGCATTTTCTTTGCTCTTAACTGCAATTCTCTTTTCACCAGTAACAGCGCCTACATTCGAAAACTGGTAGTGTTTTACCATTTCTCGAATGGCTTCTGAATTTAAGTCAGTATTGGCATCGCAAAACACTACAATTTCTGCAGTGACATATTGCATAGCTCGGTTCATAGCCGCAGCTTTACCTTTTCGAGCAGGCTCATGCAAAGCAAGTACTTGATTGTATTTTTGAATGATTTCAGGTGTTTGATCACTAGAACCATCACTGATAAAAATAAATTGTAATTTATCACTTGGGTAATTCAACTGAAGCGAATTTTGAATTTTATCTTCAATGTATGCGGCTTCATTGAAACAAGGAACAACCAATGCTACAGTTGGTTCATAAGCGCTGTCAAAAGTTACTACTTGATGAGGCTTTAATAAATTAAACAGCCACAAAATAAAACCATAACCCAAATAACTATAAGCTATCATTCCAAGTGCAATCCAAAATATAGTTTCAATACACTGCATCTTATTTTTTTCTCCATGAAGTATAAAAACCACCCGACAATTGCCTAGGTAAAAAATCGATGATCCAACAATCCAATTTTTGTAACCATTTAAACCGTTTGGTAAACAAAGAAATAGGAAAAATTCGTTCTAAAAAATCGCCATTTTGGTAATTATATTTGGCAAACCCCGCATTGACCATCATTTTTTGAAGGGCACTAAAAGTAAAAAAATGAATATGTGTAAGGTCTTCGTTTGATGACTGTAAAGTAGTTGCATTGTAGCCCAATAGTTTCTTAAAAGCAGTAATGCCTTTGTCTAATTTACGCGCAGTTAACCATTGCATAGGGCGTGTTATTAAAACCTCTCTTGGTCCAAAACCATTTGGAACGGTGGCCACAAATAGGCCATTTGTATCTAGAATTCCAGCAATGGTAGCTACCATTTTATCAGGTTGCTCTAGATGCTCCAATACCTCACTACAAACCACCACATCAAACTTTTCACCTAACTGCAATAGGCTCACATCTAATACATCGAATTTAACTTGCTTGAAAGTGTTTTTTTGCCTGGCATTGGCAATTGAATTTGCATCAATATCAACCCCGTAAACATCATATCCCAATGAACCTAAAGCCAAACTGATATTGCCATTTCCACAACCAATATCAATAACCTTAGCCCCCTTTTTACCCAAACTTTCAACTTGCGATACAATAAAGTTGAGTCGTTTTAAGTCTTCGACATCAGAGTAGGATGTAAATGAATAATATTCCTTTGACATAGCTTACTGCTTTAAACACTTATGAGAATTTGTAAGAATAGTTTGATACAATTGACTAGTTTCTGTTGCATTGTGCTGCCATGAAAAGAATTGTGATCTAGCTAACCCTTTTTCAACCAATTGAATGCTCAATGGCTTGTTGATTGACAATTCAACAATTGCTTTGGCTATTGAATTCGAATCTAATGGATTGACATATAAAGCAGCATCTGCAGCAACTTCGGGCATGGAGGATGTATTAGATGCAATTACAGGCACCCCACATTTCATTGCTTCCAACAATGGAATACCAAAACTTTCTCTCAATGATGGATACAAAAATATACTTGCCTTGTTTAAAATAGCAGGCAATTCTGCATTTGGAACATAAGGCAAAATATGAATGTCTTGCATGATGTCTTGTGCACCTATAGTAACTAACAAAGATTGTATGTATTGTATATTGATATCTGGCATTACCAATTTGTACTGCAATTGACCACTCTTCTTTAAAAGATGTAATGCTTTCAATACTCCTATTACATTTTTCTTAGGATCGGTATTGCCAATGAAAAATATAAATTTATCAGGTAAGTTATATTGAACTGAACAAGCTGCTAATTGCTTAGTATCATTGATTTTTTTGAAATGAGCGCCTACCCCATTGTAGATACATTTAACAAAATCAGCTTTGAAATTGAAGTATGCATCAATGTTCTTTTTTTCAAAATGAGATACCGTTACTATAGCAACTGCTTTTTTAACAATTTTAGGAACCAACCAAGCCCTATAATAATTGCCAAATCTTTGGTAAAAGGAACTTGATTGACCTGTTTTGTTTTCTAGGTAAATAATATCGTGAAGTGTTACTAAAAACGGAACTGAAAGAAATAATGGGGCCGTATTTGCTGTACAATGCAACAAATCAACTTTGTACTTCTTAACAGCCCAAGGTAAAATCAATTGTTCCCAAATTGGATAAGGCGCATTTGGTAATATAACAACTTTGACTCCTGCAACACCATTTAAGCAAGTATTGTCATCACCTTGTTTTACAAAAACCACAAATTCTATTTGGGTACGAACGGTATGCAAATTGCGTATCAATTCCAAAGCAACTATATCCATACCGTGCTTTTTCTTTCTAAACAATCGTTGTGCCTCTATACCTACCCTCATTTTTTTGGATTAAATTTATACAGAACGCCTTTTACTTTTTCGTTTGTGACATGTGGTTCAGATTTAACTGCTGTAGATGCTGGATGAACTAAAGTAGAATGCTGGGTATGCAAAAACACTTTGCTAGCACCTTTACTTTTGAAAAATGCCAAAACCATTATTAAAAAAGCTTGAGGCAATCTGAATGCTGCAAATAAAGTATTCGAGGTAAAGAAATAGGATGGAACTGCAATTAAATAACTAATTGCACACAGCAAAAACAATACAAAAAACCAACTACCTAAAACTGAAATTGGCACGAACAATAGAAAAGAACATAAAAAAGAAAAACCCAATAACAAGACCCTTGGCAATAGAACTCTTTGCAAGGCTTTGTCAAAAAAATCAACAGATCCTTTGGCAAATAAATTGTATAAACCTTCCAGAAAAACGGCATTGAAATCAAAAAACTGTGAGGCAATCCAGCGCTTTCTTTGCTTCAAGAACACATTTGAATTTTGCACCTTTTCATCAAACACCAGCGCATCTTCTTCAAACAATACTTTTACTTTTTTTCTGATTAAATAAAACTCCAATTCTTTGTCTTCTACAGGAGATTCAATATGCAACATGGCTTCTTTGTAAAATCCGTATTCGACGGCCTGTCCAGAACCAGATAAAGCACTCGACAACCCAAGCGAGACATGTCCTCTTCTAAATACATGGTTGTTTATTTCTTCACTAATACCGTCTAAAATAGCAAAAGTTGAGTCTAAATTTTTAGCAGTTCTATGTCCTTGAATGGCTATTTCATTTCCTTGCAACCTGGCATTTATTTTGGTTAAAAAATCTAATTCTAAAATATTGTCTACATCTAGCACTATACAATAATCATAAGTAGTATCCGGCAAAAGGCTCAGCGCTGCATTAATAGATTTTGCTTTGGTACTTGAATCAAAAGAGACCTCAACCACCCGAATAGGTGTTTCTAATAAACGATCTATGGTTTGAGCTTTTAACTGATCGGCTATAACGACAATATCTACCAAATGAGAGGGGTAGTTTAACTGAAGTGTATGGTAAACAGTATTTACAATTACAGCATCGCTTTGGTAAGCAGGAATAAGAATAACAAACTTGTTTTGCTTGTTTATTTTGAGTGATGTAAAATCTGTTTTTTTATAAAAAGAACCTGCGAAAGAAAAAATTACTATGTAGACAATATTCAAAGACAACACAATGAATACAGCTATTTCAATGATATGAATGAGTTGAATCATCATTTGTGATTGTTCAAATGTAAATCGTTGTAAATATTAAAATTGGTAAGGTTCCAACAAGCTCCTTTTAACATAGCAAAAGCCAAAGCAAATTGAAATTTAAATGCATAAAGAAAAAGGCCTTTTGGGATGGCCACAAACCAATAAAACAAAACAGCTACCAGCTTTTTCAGTCCTGATGTATTTCTTCTCAAAAACAACAATCTGTTTCGTGTTAAATAATAAATTTTTAATGGACTTTGTTTTCCGGTTGACATTGATTCTTTGTGAAGCACTTTTGACATGCCACAGAACCAAACTTCAAAACCTGCTTTGTGAATGCGTTCGTAGTAATCTGTTTCTTCATAATACAAAAAAAACAAAGTAGACATGTTTCCAACTTTTTCTAAAACAGCTCTACTAAACATACAAGCAGCACCATGTATGGCTTTAGTTTGATAATTCTGACAGTATTCAGTACCATCTAAGGCACCGTAACCAATTGCAAATCCACGTCCTGTATATAAATTAATTCCTGTGCCTCCGGCAAATTGTACTCTACTAGGATCATCATAATACAATAACTTGGCTGTTACCGCACCAATTTGAGGCCTGCTTAGCATCAATTCAACCAATGGTTCTAAAAAGCCTGGTGCCGGTTCGGTATCATTGTTTAAAAGTAAAATATAGTCGCCCTTGGCTCGTTGTATTCCTAAATTATTACCCCCTGCAAAACCAAGATTCATTTCACTTTTTAGGAGTATAATTTCCGGATAAGTCACCTTTAAAATAGCAGCATCTTCTTTAGAAGCATTGTCAACCACAATGATTTCAATTGAAGGGTAGCTCACCTTTTGCATAGCTGCTAAAAAGGCTTGTGTATGTAACAACCCATTGTAATTAACTGTAATGATACTTACCAATGGCTGCTTCATCATCAATTAGTACTTAGTGAAGTTTCCGGTTCATCAAACAAAGTTGCAGTACTTAAAATAGCCATTGAAATATACATCAATGCACCCAATGGCGCCTGACCAAATACCGGGTTACCAAAACTCGCTGCAAGAATTCCTAAAAAACCTCCATACAAAGCAATGATTTTTTGCCGGGTATCTGGGTTTTGTAATTTTCGAATATTTACTACCCCCATTACAATTACCCATGCTAATGCAAGTGCATAAATACTCAACCCTATTACCCCATTTTCAGCCCAAATTTTTACGAACCAGCTATCTGTTGGTAAACTCGCCAAATAGGAGCCTGGATAATACCTTCTTGCCCAAACGTCTGTTGTTCCAATACCTGCCCCAAAAGGCTTCCCAATTAAATAGGTTTTTAATTTAGCTTGGTTAGCCAAACGTACCAACAAAGAGGCTTCTTTTGGATCTATGGCCGTTCTAATACGGTAAATTTGGTAATTGGTATTTCCAATATAGGTAAATTTTAAAAAAGCAAAAACAATCAAAATAGCTCCCATTCCTGGAATCAATATCTTAAAGTTTCGAGCCAAAAATAAATAACATAAAATACCTACAAATACCACGAATACAGGCCCCCTACTCCCAGAAGAACCCATTCCAACTAAACACAACATCGCGCCCAATGCATACAGTATTTTCTTTTTACGAGAATACGGACCAAAAGACAGCACTAAATAAATCAAGGCCGTATAAGACATAGTAACACCAAACTGACTCGCATCGGAAAAAAACGAGAAGGCCCTTAACTGGTTGCCCAAGATATGCGTGGTTTTACCTTCACGGTCTAACCACCCTTTTTCATATGCATCAACACCAATATAAATTTGTTTCATCCCCCAAAGGGAACTCACAATACCCCAACCCATTAAGATATTAAAAAACGCATTTAAGTTTTCTTTCTTCGTAAATAGGATCAAGGCCAAAGGAATGGTTTGAATGGCGTAAAAGGAGATTCCTCTTACCGCATATGCCCAAGCTTGCAACTTAGGAGCCTCTGGGTTAAAAGCCTGAAACAACGTGTATAAAAACCATAGTATCGTTGTATAAAAAATACCATTGTGTAAATTTTTGATATTGTCTTTGGTAAGCTTAAAAACAATAGAAAGTGTGGTTAAAAATAACACGCCATCAACTGTTAAACCTAATGGCGCACCAATAATATACCTATTTAGTCCAATGAAGAAGTAAGAATAGTTGATATAGAATAATATGCCAATAAACGGATTGTTGAAAATTAAAACTATTAACCCTACAACAGCTGGTAAAAAGGCTACTAAACTTCCAACACCCACACTACCAATAGCCAAAACCATGGCCATAGATACACCCGTAATAAAGATCAGGCCAGCAATAAAATAATTACTGACTTGTGGGGTCATAAAGCCTTGTGTTGCTGGTCTAACGGCCATTTGCAATTATTTTTTTAGTCCAAAACTTAAATTCATCCCAGCCATATATAAAAACATTTCTGATACGAATACCCAAATGTTTGTTCAGGTGATAATACCCAAATGCTACACCTGCTAAAAATGTGAGTGTAGATACAAATGCAACAGACTCTAAATTTCCAAAAATCAAAATGCCTATACAATCACCCACCACATTTACAAAAACCATTAATGAAACCTTCATAAAATTAATATGCGGCTTGTTGATGGTATCTAATAAAACCCCTGAAAATTTATCTAATGGCAAAATAGCCATATATGGGGCAAACAATCGCAGAATAATGACAGAATCTGCATAACCTAATCCTCCAATTAAATAAATGACCCAATTAGCCAAAATAAAACTGAATAAAGAAATCGGGAATAAAATAAAAAAAATCAATCCTGTCCTTCTTTCAAACACCTCCTTTAATTCTTTGAGTTGACCATTTGCAAACATTTTAGCATACTCAGGCAGGGCTGTAACCGCAAAACTCCTAAGGGGCATTTCTATGATTTCATTTAAACGAGTAGACACATTGTAAGTGGCTACACCACCAGAACCCAACATATTGCTGATGATAAAGGTATCTGAACTTCTGAGCAAATTGGCTCCAATTAAAGTACCCATACTGTATTTTCCAAAATGAAATATTTTAGACAATACTTCTTTGGTAGCCAAATAAATATACTTAATACCAGACCATCCTAAAAACATGCAAAGTATACTGACAATTAAATGGGTCAAGGCATAGCCAAATAAAACATTTTCAATATGTGGATCAGCCTTCACAAAAAACCAAACAAAACCTAAGAACAAAAGCTGATTAAGGATCCTAATAAAACTCATTGATATAATTTTGAGCTTGGCATTTAACAACCAAGTGGTAAAACTATGAGGCAATGTAAAAAGGGCTACCAATACAAACCATTTGAAAAAAAATAAATACTCAGACAGTAGATTAAAACCTGTAAAGACAAAATAAAATATGCCCACCAAGATTAAATATACACCTGTAACCGTTAAACTGATTAAAAAGGAAGATCCAATTACTTCTCTTCCACTTTCAGGTGTTTTCGCTCCTGCTAAATTTTTAACCAAAGCATTCAATACTAACCCTATCCGAAGCGTATCAAAAATGCCATACAATGCTAAAAATACAATCCATGAACCAAATTCGGATTTATCTAAAAAACGTGCAAGGGATGCAAATGTGAATAAACCAATCAATGCGCCTACTCCATTCCCAATAAGGGAAGAAAAACTTTTGCTTCTTATCACCAGTGTAATTGCACGCATTTAATCAAAAATTATTGCTCTAACTCGTGCCTAACAACCTTCTTCTTAGACTTATTTGTTTTAGGGAAAGCCCCTACTAGGTTTTCTAAATTTTCTATTTCTACATGGTTCAACCACATCATGATTTTATTGTCTGCTGTAGAAGCTTTTCTGAACAATTGTAACATGTATTCATCTGACTGAGTCCAACTTCTTCTGGCATCAATGACCATCAAAGATAAACGGCTATTTCTGATGAGTTGATTAGGCAAAGCGTTGACACTGATAGCCGGAATTTCTACAATGATGAAATTAAATGCATCTTTTCTTACCCTTGACAGTTCAGGCAACAAATTGTCTTCCGTTTTGGCTGTAAATAATTTGCTCGTAATGTCATAATGAATCATTCTGAACCTTCTGTCTTCGGTTTCAGCATCCTCTAAAGAATCGTCGTTTGACAAGAACAACACTGAGTAATCTAAACTGTATAGTTTTTCTGCAAGCTTTTGAGCCGCATAGGTTTTGCCTTCAAACTCTTTCGAACTTAAAACAGTAATCAAGTAGTTGGTAGTTTGCTCTGGGGCATTGTCCAATTCAATTTTTAAATTGGATACCGCATAATCTAGCAATGTACTTTCTACTTTTCCTATCTGAGGATGCTGCATACCTGCTCTATTTGGCAATGCCGAGAAAGTCTTTAGTTCTGTAAGCATTTCTCCTCTTTGGGTGTTTTTGATAGAACTGTCTAATAATTCTTTGGCTACGAAATAGATTAACAACAAAAAGAAAGCGCCTAAGAAAGACAATATAATCAACAAGGCTCTTCTAGATGCCAAAGGTTTTGTTGGGAACAGCGGCTGGTCCATTACTTGCAAATTGTTAGACATTTCAATGTTCTGCTGTCTCAATTTAGCCAAATGTAAACCGTGCAAAATTTCGAGGTATTGTTTTTCTGCAACATTAATTTCTCTTTCTAATCTGCTTACTTGCATGTTTAAAGGAGAAAACTCATTGTATTTTCTATCAAATTCTTTTCTTCTGTCTATATAAACTTGCAGTCGAGCTTCTGATGCATCCGCTCCAATAACTTCTTTTAACCAATTTTCTAAAACAACATTTGAAGGTACCGATTCAATGGTATTGTTAATGCTATAATACTGCAACACCCACAATTTCATTTCTTGTTTAATCACATCAACCTTAGACGCCAACTTAGAAATTTTTTCATCATTGTTTGAGTAAAGCTTGGCACGCTCATACTCTTCATGCGCATCGGCAAGTTGCTTTCTAAGCCTATTTAATTCGCTGTTATTCTTTAGTAAAATTTCCCTAGACTCTAATTGATCCTCTAAACGGGCAATGGCTCTTTTATGAGATTCATAAGCCATTAATTCTTTGTAGTACTCTGTTTCGTTGGTTTCGTTCTCAATAGCTACAGCTTTGGCTTGTTCGTAGTAATTGATAATTTTATTTCTAATACCAAAGTCTTTTAACTTGTTTTCAGAATTGTTCAACTCAACCGCGGCATCTTTTAACCTGGCTTCAAACCATTTTACAACGTTTACAGTTTCTGAACCTTTTAATAATTTGTATTTTTCTATAAAAACTTCACTAGCAAATTTAACTGTATTCCAACAAACACCTTGGTCGCTTGATTTGAATTTGATATCAATGAAATCGGAATTTGATTTACGTTCAGCCGATAAGTTTGAAGCAATTTGTTGCAGACTGTAATGAGAACCCGACTCTGAAAGCAAACGCATAACTACATTGTCGGTTGAACTATTTTTCTCTTTTCTGAGGCGTTCAACTGTGGCTGAAAAATTACCAGGAACTATTAATTTAGCTCTGGTTTCTTCATTGATTTCTTTTTTAAGTTTCTCAAAACTCTCAGGACCCAAATACAAAGGATCTGGCATTTCCAACAGCAAATGTTGAGCAAGTAAACTCAATGCAACATCTTCTAATGTTTGTCTGGCTTTAATGGTAGCCAACAAGTTATCGAAAGCGTTATTAACTGCAAAGTAATCGACCCTATTTACCTCTTCACCACTTGTAATACCATACCCTGAAGCAAAACCAGTATAAATACTTGTATTAGATTCAAATTCTTTTGGCATTTTAGCCGTCAGAAAATAAACCAACAAGGCTACTAAGAATGGAAATATAATTAGCCATTTTAGGTTTCTATTGAAAATCCGTAAGAACTGGGATATGGTCATCTTACTTTTTTCTCCTTATCAAACTTACAAGTGGTACACCTAATACAGATTCAAATTGAAGGATTGAACTGTAATAAAATCTGAATGACTCTTGGTAAGCAGCTTCAGCATCTGCCATCACATTCTTTTGCCTAGCATATTCTGCTATATGAATGGTTCCTTCTCTCCATTCTTTTTCAGCCACACCGCAAGCAACTGTTTGTGTGATTAAATCCTCGTTTCTTCCTTTATACAATCGGTTATAACCCACCATATCGGCATAAAACTGACCCAATTTTCTTCTGAGTTCTTGCGCTTCAGCTTCTTGTTTAAATTTAGCCAATCTAATTTTTTCTTTGGCTTCATTAACTCTACCCCTATGTCCCATTACGTCAAAAACTGAAATTTGAACATTGAAACCTGCTCTATAACCTTCTTTAATTTGTGTCAATCCGGTTGGTTGCGATTGATCTGCATAGGCAAAGAATGGAAGGTTACCAAAAGAGTAGTTGTAGAACACACTCAAATTACCTGCCCATAGCCAACGTGTATAACGTTCATTCCACATAGCAGATAACATGGCGGCATGTTCTTGTTTTTGTGTAGCATTGTTAATCATCGCAATTTGATACAATGAATCAAAGCGTGGCAACAGTACTTCAATGTCTACTTTAGGATCTAAAAAAACAGGATCTACAGCTTGTGCAATTGCAGGCCTTGAACCCGAAAGCGCAATCAGTAAAAAAACTATTTTAAAAAACTTTTTAATCATAAAGAGCCGTGCTGTATTTGTGGAACCAACACTTCAACAAAGTAAACAAAGAACAACTATCTAAATGAAAGCAGTTATTAACCCCAAATGTAAAGTGTCCAATATTTTGACACGCGTTATTTTATACCAATACATTTGACACTAGTGCCACTAAAAAAATTGAAATCTGAAGTCTGAATCACTTCTAATTTATCTATATTCTAATTGTGTCAAACCCTTGTCATTTGATAGTTCTATTGAATAGCTATGGGTTAAATCAAATACAATACTGTTAAACAAAATTGAAATTTAATTTTGCTCTCATAAATTTAAATCTGAAATTTAAAAACTAGAGTAACTTGAATTTTCAGTAATATTGAATAAAATAATCACTCAGCAGATGGGTATTCAACAACTCGTTAAACAAAATCATTTCCTAAAAAAGCTTGTTCATTATTTATTAATTCCAAAAGAACAAGCCAGACCTAGAACATGGGTTAAATTGTTTGTGAATCCATTTTTCCACCAAAAAGGAAAATCAGCTGTCATTTGTAAATATACACGTATGGACGTGCTACCATTTCAACAATTTTCTTTGGGAGATTTTTCAACCATTGAAGATTTTGCAACAGTAAATAACGGTGTAGGCCCTGTAGTTATAGGAAATTATACCCGAATAGGTATTGGCAATGTCATTATTGGACCTGTTGAAATTGGCAACAATGTGATATTGGCACAGAACATTGTCATGAGTGGATTGAACCACCAATATGAAGACATTACTATACCCATTTCAAAACAAGCTGTTACCACAAAAAATATAAAAATTGGAGACAATTCTTGGATAGGTGCAAATGTAGTAATTACTGCTGGATGTACCATTGGTAAGCACTGCGTAATTGGTGCAGGATCCGTTGTAACGGCCAACATACCTGACTATTCAATTGTGGTTGGAAACCCAGCCAGAATAGTTAAGCAATACAACTTTACAAGCAAAAACTGGGAGAAGGGTTAAACGTTTTCTTTTTGTAACAAAGCAGGAATGGTTTTCAATATTAATTTAATATCGCTCCAGAATGAATTCTGCTTAGCATACTCGTTGTCAAGGTTCATTCTCTCTTCTTGACTCATAGGACCCGTTTTACCTCTTTGAGTAACCTGCCACAATCCGGTTATACCAGCAGGGGCTAAAAACCTCAATGAAAAATAATCGGTAGTTAACTTCTCTGCTTCGTACAAAGGAAGTGGTCTATTTCCAACCAAACTCATGTCTCCTTTTAATACATTCAATAGCTGAGGCAACTCATCAATACTGGTATTTCTGATAAATTTGCCCAATTTAGTAATACGTGGGTCATTTTCTATTTTAATGAATTTTGAACCCTCTTTTAACTTTTTAACATCTGCAAAAATGTTTTCACAAATCATGTCACCATCCATGTATAATTTTTTTCGACAAGAGGCTTGGTTCAATCTGCAATCTTCACATAAATAATTGCGGTACTCTTCCATTCTAGTAGCATCTAAATTAGCTTTATTAACTACATTGTATTGGCTCAAATGCTTGATTTCTTCTAACAATTCATCGGCATCTTTATGCATAGACCTGAACTTGTAAAAATCAAAAATGGCATATCCAGTTCCCACCCTTTTGGATGCATAAAATACAGGCCCTTTTGACTCTAATTTGATGAGTATTGCAATGATTAGAAAAAATGGAGATAGTATCAATAATGCTACAGAGGCTGCGGTAATATCAAAAACCCGTTTAGAAAATGGCATACGGTAATGTGGCAAATTAAAGTCGTTGTGCCTATTACCATGGGTATAATAAGGTGGGTTTTCAATTAAATAATTTGCCCTTGTTAAAAAATCTTGAGCATGAATAGGCCTTTCGAAAATATCTGCATAGTGTTCAGACATTGCAATAGAACGGTTCGAAAAAGTGATCCTATCAAATACAGCAATAAAAGGTACGAATTGTGTGCTTGGAATCAGTTTACAATTTTGACGCAAGTTAATTCCATTTACATCTAGTAAATCAGAATGCGTTACAATTAATTGCAAGGGCTCATTTCTATTTGCCCAATAAATAAACTGGAAAATATTCTGAAAATAATGAATTTCAAAGTGTTCCCTGAACAAATGAGAAAACTCCACAATTGAATCGGGGTGATTGGAAATATATGCAATGCGAGGCTTTCTTTTATTGACTACCATGCTTAGATTTTTCTGAGTCTTCTCAAAATATTTTCTATTCTAACTTCTAATTCTTCTGGATTAAACGGTTTGATTAAGTAATCATCTGCTCCCGCTTTCAAACATTTTATTTTTTCTGAACTTTCTTCATTCCCAGAGAGGATAACCAGAGGTATTTCTTTAAAAAAACCACTCGACCTGATTTGTCTGATGAATGCTATTCCATCTAATTCAGGCATATTGATATCAGCAACTATCACATCAGGAATAACCCCTTGCTGCATCCACTCTAATGCTTCTTTGCCATTTTTCTTGGCAACCACGTTAAAGCTTTTACCAAAATAGACATCCAGTATTTTTAAAATACTGATTTCATCATCTAATGCGAGTAGTGTTTTTTTCATTTGGGGTCTATTTCTTGTATATATTTTGAAATTCGGGCGTTTTCATAATTCTATAAATAGTAGATTTACCTACATTTAACTTTTTTGCAACAGTGATGACATTGTCGTCGTATTTTTCTAGATATGTTTTAATAATGATGTTGTTGTAATCATCTAAAGTCATTTCTTTACTCATGAAATTACTCATAGAATTTTCCATGTTGTATACAATATCTTTTAAATCGATGAGATTATCATCACACATCACACAAGCCAATTCTACAATTGCTTTAAGTTCTCTGATATTACCCGGGTAAGAATATTCCAATAACTTTTTCTGTGCATCCGCACTGATATTGATTTTCTTTACTTTGTTCTCCTTGCAATATTCTTCTACAAATGAGCGTGCAATATATATGATGTCATTTCCTCTCTCTCTTAATGGAGGTAAAGCAATAGGCAATCCCAATAATCGGTAGTACAAATCTTCTCTAAAACGACCCTCTTGCACCTCTACAGCTAAATTCTTATGCGTTGCCACTATTACCCTTACATCAATTGAAATGGTTTGGTTACCTCCTATTCGAGTGAATTCTCTTTCTTGAAGTACCCTCAATAATTTTGATTGGAGACTTAGATCAAGTTCCCCTATTTCATCTAAAAAAATAGTTCCCTTGTTAGCTTGTTCAAATTTACCAATGCGTCTGGCATCAGCTCCAGTAAATGCGCCCTTTTCATGCCCAAACAATTCACTTTCTATTAAATCTTTGGGAATAGCTGCCACATTCACTGGTACAAAAGCAACTTTTTTACGTTCGCTATGGTAGTGAATGGCTTTAGCAACTAATTCTTTTCCCGTACCGGTTTCTCCTGTAATAGAAACAGTAATTTTGCTATTGGCTGCTTTTTCAATCAATGAAAATGTTTTCTTGATCAATTCACTATTGCCAACTATTGTTTTGCTGAAATCGTATTTCTTACCTAAATCTTCTTGTAATGCACTGATTTGAGTTCTCAAATGGGCATTGGTGAGTGCGTTTTGAATGGAATTGATTAAACGTGGCTTGGTATCTTCGTTTTTGATGATGTAGTCAAAGACCCCCAATTTTAACAATTCAACAGCTGTTCCTATATCTTCTTGACCTGAAATGACGATGACCTGAATTTGGTCGTCAATTTCTCTTATTTTTTTAAGCAGCTCAGCACCATTCATGCCAGGTAAAGAGTAGTCAATGGTAATTAAATCTGGCTTTTTATGCAGATTAGCCAAGCATGATTTTGCATCTTCAAATGATTCTATCTTGTAATCAGGATTGAGACCTACAGCGTATGACAAAAAATTGCGGTACCAGGTATCGTCTTCAACGATGAAAATACTAAAATTGGTTTTTGAATCAGCCATTGCCTGCTTAAATGTTTCAGACAAAGATGGTTAAAAATATACACTTTGTACACTTAGTTCTTAACTTGCAATGTTAGTTGTACGATTTTGTATAAAATCGGCATAGGCAAGCGCAATTCCTTGTTCAAGATTAACTTGGGGTTTCCAACCTAAAGCAAACATATGAGAAGAATCCATTAATTTACGTGGTGTGCCATCTGGTTTAGAAGTATCAAATTGAATTGATCCTTCAAATCCTATTACTTTTGCCACAGTTTGAGCCAATTCTGAGATGCTCACATCAGCACCATAGCCAATATTTAAAAATGGCTTTTGGTGATAGTTTTTCATCACCAATAATGCTGCATCGGCTAAATCATCTACAAATAAAAATTCTCGAAGTGGTTTTCCTGTCCCCCAAATGATTACCTCATGAGCCTTGTTTATTTTTGCCTCATGAAATCTTCTAATAAGCGCAGGCAATACATGTGAATTTTCGGGGTGGTAATTGTCGTTTGGGCCATATAAATTGGTAGGCATTACTGACACAAAGTTACAATTGTATTGATCACGGTAGGCCTCACACATTTTAATGCCAGCTATTTTGGCAATGGCATAAGGCTCATTAGTAGGCTCTAATAAACCAGTTAACAACGCAGTTTCTTGTATGGGTTGAGGTGCAAATTTTGGATATATACAGCTAGATCCAAAAAACATCAATTTTTTTACACCTTGCAAATACGACTGATGGATGATATTGTTTTGAATCATTAAATTATCGTAGATGAATGCTGCACGGTAAGTATTATTTGCATGTATTCCTCCAACTTTTGCTGCTGCTAAAAAAACATATTGAGGCTTTTCCGTTTCAAAAAATGCTGCCACCTCTTGGGTATTTCTCAAATCCAATTCAGCAGAAGTTTTAAATACAATTTGGGTATAACCAGCTTTTTTCAAACACCGATGCAAAGCCGACCCCAACATCCCTCTGTGACCTGCTATATATATTTTATCGTTTAACTCCATTATTAAAACACATTTAATTGAATATTCAAATATAAGTCAATTGACCTTTTGAATTCCTGATAGATACACTTCCATTAATTTTGATTTGTCATGTTCCGAAAATTTTGAATTGTAAATCATCCCAAAATCTAAACTTTCTTCAGTTGCATCAAATAAAGGTATTTGCAATGGTCTTTTGTGGAATATAGCAATTAACTCCTGGTGTAAAAAAACCAACATAAGCCTAATTTCAAAGCGTTGTTCATTGAAATTAAATTGTTTTAACACAACAGCCAAATACCCCATACAGGTATCTTGTTTTTCAAAATCAAATTGCTTCATAAATGGCTTAAAAAAGTCAAACTGCTCATTTAATTTGGCCTGCTTCATAAGAGCAGTTAAGCCCAGCTCCGGTATAGACTTTGGGTCTATAGACGCTTTGTCAATCAAGGCTACTATGGCTATTTTTGAACAAGTATCATTGAAAGAAAATACATTTAAAGGCACAAACTCTTGTAAACATTTGCCAATTTTCTTTCCATTCAAATCAAAGAGTTTGGCATTTTGTTTAACCGCAAGTTCATCTATTAATTGCTTTTTTTGAACAATACAATACATCAATACTTTTTCGAAACGAGCAGAATAAGGATGACTAAAAAATGGGGTATGGACCTGCACTTCGACTAAATTGCTCAAATCGTTTTCGGCATACAGGGTTGCAATGCCTCCAGTTTCTTCAGCTCTCATTTGAGCGAATAAGCCTAAAAAAAAGCTTAGTAAAAAAAGCTTACTTCTTTGCAAATTGGTGTTTGATCAATTGAAATATAATGGGCATAACCGACAAAAACACAATGCCCAATACTACTTTTTCAAAATTGTGTTGTACCCAAGGAATATTGCCTAAAAAGTAACCTGCCAACGTAATGCTTGTAACCCAAATAATGGCACCTATTACACAAAAAGTAATGTATTTACTGTATTTCATACTGCCTACTCCTGCAACAAATGGCGCAAATGTTCTCACAATAGGAACAAATCGAGCAATGATTATGGCAACTGAACCATGCTTTTCGTAAAAAGTTTCGGTTTTTTGAATGTATTCTTTTTTAATGGTGAACAATCCGAACAATTTAGCCCCCTCGCCTTTCTTGGCTAAAAACTTCCCTATCATGTAATTGGTATTATCGCCCAACAATGCAGCCAACACGAGCAGTACAATTACTAACCAAACTTCTAATTGATTGGCCGGATTACCTGCCAATAAGCCCGCAGTAAACAAGAGTGAATCGCCAGGCAAAAGTGGCAAAACCACCAATCCTGTTTCACAAAAAACAATTAAAAATAACAAGCCATATATCCAAGGACCATGGTTTGCGACAAAAGCCTCTAAAAAACCTTTTGTATTAGTAAGTAATTCTTTTAAAATGTCTAAAATTTCCATCAGATTGGGTTAATGCAGCGCAAGTTTACTAAAATCTCGTTGCTTTTTATAATTTTGTATCATGGCTTTCAAGTATAAAATTTTGCTCGCAGGTTTGGTATTGGCATTGGTATTTGCCTCGTCCGGTTGCAATACCCGTAAAGGAATTGCACGTAATAAAAAATGTAATTGCCCGGCATTCTAGATGAACAAGCAACCTTTGTTGAGTTTAATTACGGTTTGTTTCAATGCTGGGAAAGTATTAGAAAACACACTTTTGTCGGCCATGAATCAAACATTCCAAGATTTTGAGCTGGTAATAATTGATGGTGGCTCCATAGACAATACGCTTGAGATTGCGCAAAAATTCAGTTCTAAAATAGGCTACTTGGTTTCCGAAAAAGACAATGGTATTTATGATGCCATGAACAAAGGGGTGAAAGCAGCCAGAGGCAAATGGATTTATTTTTTAAACGCAGGCGATGCTTTTTACAACAACTCCGTTTTAAGTACACTTTTCAACAAAAATATTTCGCAACACATTCAATTGATTTATGGCCAAATTGAAACCAAAAACGAACCTACAGGAATCAATTACAAAGCAGGCAAATCAGTTGTCATTTCAGACTTCTATCACAGTTACCCCATCTGTCACCAAGCTACTTTTAGTCAAAAAAACTTATTTGAGCGCATTGGTTATTTTAACACGCAATACAAATTAGCTGCCGATACAGAATGGTTCTTTAGGGTCTTTCAACAATTCCCTAATGATACGTTGTTTATAGATACACCAATTGCTTACTACGACATTCAAGGCACCACCTATCACAAAAGAATGGCTGGATACAAAGAGTATTTGCATTTTGGAAATCGTCATTTCCCTATTTACATCAGCATCAAAAATCACCTCAATTATCCTTTACTTTGGGTAAAAGTAAAAACCATTCGTCTTTTAACACAAACGGCATTGTTTAAACTTTACCGCAAAATAAAATTCAGAAACCAACAAGCACTATCGCAATGAGTTTAATCACACCACATAAATTTCGTTTTTTACCAAAACATTTTAAAACCAAGCCTTTTAATTTGTTAGATGTTGGAGCAGGAAGTCACAGTGCAACAAAAACCAAAAAAGCATATCCGCTTTGTAATTATTATGGCATAGATATCACCAAATCCTATGAAAATGACGAAGCTGATTTTCAGGCCATGTCTGGATTTTACCAAATGGATCTCACGCTTCTCAATTTCTCAGAAATTCCAGACAACTTTTTTGATGTAATTGTAATGAGCCATATTATTGAACATTTGAGTAATGGAGACCAAGTGATTGCTGGTTTAATGCCTAAATTAAAGGAAAATGGATTTGTTTACATTGAATATCCTTGCGAGGCAAGTACCAAATTACCAAGCATGAAAAGAACATTGAATTTTTATGATGACCCAACCCATGTGCGCATTTATTCTACCAAAGAAGTTTCTACAGTGCTCAGTGGTGTTGGTGTAAATACCATTAAAAGCGGCAGAAGAAGGTATTGGCCTTATATTGTTTTGTTGCCACTCACGCTGGTTACTGAAACGCTCAAATATGGATTTGTACCTGGTGGTGTTTTCTGGGATATCACCGGTTTTGCCGAATATGTGTATGCTCAAAAAAAATAACCCAAACCTATGACTACTTTCAAAACAGTTTGTACATTTTTTGATGAAATTGCCCCATTTTCACTGCAAGAATCGTATGACAATTCAGGATTGATTGTTGGCAACCCCGAACAAATAGTTACTGGCATTTTGGTAAGTTTAGATTGTACCGAATCCATTATTGAGGAGGCCATTCAAAAAAAATGCAACCTCATTGTTTGTCATCACCCAATTGTTTTTCAAGGTTTGAAAAAACTTAATGGCAAAACATATGTAGAAAGAACAGTTATCAAAGCCATTGAAAATAAAATAGGCATCTTGGCCATTCATACCAATTTAGACAATGTTTTTCAAGGGGTCAACCAAACCATTGCAAACAAAATTGGCTTAACCAATAATAAAATACTGAAACCCATAGCTGGCAATATCATTCATTTGAGTTTGTTTGTACCGGCAGAACATGCAGAAAATTTAAAACAAGGTTTATTTGAAGCAGGTGCAGGCCAAATTGGCAATTACGACCAATGTGCTTTCCAAACCAATGGCATAGGCAGTTTTAGACCCTTGGAAAACAGCAACCCATTTTCAGGCCAAATAGGCAAAACAGAAATTGTTGAGGAATTAAAAATTGAGGTAGTCTTTCAAAAACACCTGAAAAACAAGGTCTTAGCCGCAATGTGCAAATTTCACCCTTATGAAGAAGTGGCCTATCAGTGTATGGAACTCTTGAACCCAAACCAAACTACTGGATCCGGCATGATTGGTGAATTGGACCAAGCTTTACCAACCCAAGAATTTCTGAAACATCTGAAAACCAGCATGAACCTAGAAATGATACGGTTTACAAACTTTGCCGAAAAACCAATTAAAAAAGTGGCAGTTTGTGGTGGTGCAGGTAGTTTCTTACTCAAAGAAGCCATTGCACAAGGGGCAGATGCATTTGTAAGTGCCGATTTTAAATACCACGAATTTTTTGATGCCGAAGACAGGCTGTTAATCGCTGATATTGGGCATTTTGAGAGTGAAAAATACACTAAAGATTTAATAAGCGACTTGATTATCAAAAAATTTCCTAATTTTGCCGTTCTTTTATCTCAAACTAATACTAACCCAGTAAACTACTTTTACTAAATATGGCAGCTGCAAAAGAAATAAGTATTGAACAAAAATTGAAAGCCTTGTTTAAGCTTCAATTGATTGATTCTAAAATTGACAACCTCCGTTCTGTAAGAGGCGAACTTCCAATGGAAGTAGCTGATTTGGAAGATGAGATTGCTGGTTACGAAACCCGATTGGTAAACCTGCAAGCAGACATCAAAAAAATGGAAGAATCAATTTCTGCCAACAAAACAAAAATTACTGATGCCAAAGCATTGGTAAAAAAATACGAAAAGCAGTTAGAAAATGTGAAGAACAACCGTGAGTACGAGGCATTGTCTAAAGAAATTGAAATTCAAGGTTTGGAGCAACAAGCTGCTGACAAAAGAATCAAAAATATTCAATACGACATTGAGCAGAAGAAAACTTCATTGGAAAATTTAAAAACTGATTTAGAAGGCCGTAAAGCAGATTTGAAAACAAAAAAATCTGAACTAGACACTATCGTAAAGGAAACTGAAAAAGAAGAAAAAGAGTTAATGAAGGTACGTGCGGGTGCTTCTGAAGTTGCTGATGAGCGTTTGGCAATGTCTTACGAAAGAATCAGAAGAGGCATTAAAAATGGTATTGGTGTAGCAAATATTCAAAGAGATAGCTGCAGCGGTTGTTTTGCCGGAATCCCACCTCAAAGACAGAGCGATATCAAGCAAAGAAAGAAAATTATTGTATGCGAAAACTGTGGTCGTGTACTGATTGACTCAGCACTTTCTGAAGAAGTAAGCAGCGAAATGCATTTGTAAACAATATTCACTAAAATTGAAGCCGCTAATAGCGGCTTTTTTTATGTTAAAAAACTACCTCCTTTTTTTATTGCTTATACTATCGGTTTCCAGTTTTGCTGGAGAACCTGGTTTTAGAATTACGCCTAAAATCATCAGCATCCAAGAAAACATGGTTAGCCTACGCCTTAAAAAAGCAGAGCTACTCATACAACAAGAACTGCAAGCAGACCCCAACAATTTAGCAGCTGTATTTTACAATAATTTTTTAGCTTGTTACCGTATTCTGATAACTCAAAACCAGTCAGATTATGCCAATTACAAAAAAAATGCTGCCAAGTGGTTAGATCAGTTTGAATCTTGGGAAACCAATTCGCCCTATAAAAATTATGCAATAGCGCATATACATATGCAATTGGGCTTTTGTGAAGTATTGTTCAACAATTATTTAGGAGCAGCCTACGACTTCAGGAGTTCCTTTAAAATGAGCGAAACTTTATACCAAGACAATCCAACTTTTTTACCAAATCAGAAACTATATGGATTATTAACTGCCGCTTTTGGAACCTTTCCTGAACAATACAAATGGGTAATCAGGGCCATTGGTATTGAAGGAAATTATGAAAAAGGCCTTAATTTACTTAAAGACTACGTTTTAAAAAGCGCTGGCAATGCAGCACTAAAATGTGAAAGGGGTGAAGCCTTGTTTGCCTATTCCTTTTTAAAACTCAACTACAGCAATCAAAAGGAACAAGCTTGGGAATTTATCAAAAGAAATAGCCAAGATTACACAGAAAGCCCTGCAATTGCTTATTTGAGGGCTTATGCTGCCGAAAAGTCTTTCGACCCTAAAGAATGTATCAATACCTGCCTCAAACGTCCTGTTGGCCCTGATTATGAAGAAATTTTATTGTTTGATTATTTGCAAGGCTCTGCAAGGCTAAACCTATTGGATAAAGATGCTGCTATTTGGCTCAAAAAATATGTGACTTTCCACCCTGGAAGCTTTTTAAAAAAAGATGCCTATCGCAAATTGGCATTTGATGCATTATTGAATAACAATCCCGAGAAATATAAAACCTACAGACAACTGTCTATCAAATACAATGCGCAATCTGAGGAAGAAAAATGCATTGAAAAAGATTTAAAGGCTGGCATTTACCCATCACCAACACTCATCAAAACCAGATTGTTGTTTGAGGGAGGCGATTGGCAGCAGGCCTTACAAACAATTGAATCTATCTCAGAAAAGAGTTTACAATCTAACTACCAAAAATTGGAATGGCACTACCGGAAAGGACGTTTGTTTGTAGCACTCAAAAACTACAAATTGGCACAATACCACTACGGCCAATGTTTGGAGTTTCAGAAAACCTGTCACTCCTTTATGCTTCCAAATGCCTATTTACAAATGGGATATTTATTTGCGCTTAGCAATCAAAAAAAACAAGCAGTACTTTCAATCAAAAAAGTATTTGATTTTGACAATTATGATGGCAA
>CANHRW010000005.1 GCA_947462865.1 Bacteroidota bacterium
AACTAAAAGCATTTTCTCCTGTTACATCCATTCCTGTAATTAATAAATGAATGTCATGAGTTCCCTCGTAGGTAATTACACTTTCTAAATTCATCATGTGTCTCATAATAGAGTATTCTCCTGTAATACCCATTCCTCCTAACATTTGACGGGCTTCACGTGCTATAGAACATGCCATAGCAACATTGTTTCTTTTTGCCATTGAAATTTGAGCAGGTGTAGCTCTGCTATCATTCATCAATACACCCAATCTCCAGGTTAATAATTGGGCCTTGGTAATTTCTGTAATCATTTCAGCCAATTTCTTTTGTTGCAATTGAAAACCCGCAATAGGCTTTCCAAATTGGTTTCTTTCTTTGGCATATCTTAATGCAGTATCATAACAATCCAATGCAGCACCAATGGCTCCCCAACTAATGCCATATCTTGCAGAGTTAAGGCAAGTCAAGGGTCCTTTTAAGCCTTCAACACCAGGTAATATATTTTCTATAGGAACTTTTACATCGTTAAATACCAATTCGCCAGTAGCACTGGCTCTTAAACTCCATTTGTTGTGTGTTTCAGGTGTAGTAAATCCTTCCATACCTCTTTCAACCACAATCCCTTTTATTTTACCAGATTCGTTTTTAGCCCAAACAACGGCAATATCAGCAAAAGGCGCATTGCTAATCCACATTTTTGCCCCATTTAAAATGACATGTTTGCCATCTCCAGCATCTTTAAAATGGGTAACCATACCAGCAGGGTTTGAACCATGATCTGGTTCTGTCAAACCAAAACATCCCATCAATTCACCTGTTGCTAATTTAGGCAGGTATTTGTGCTTTTGTTCTTCTGAACCAAATTTATAAATGGGGTACATGACCAAACTACCTTGAACAGATGCTGTAGAACGAATGCCCGAATCACATCTTTCCAATTCCTGCATGATAATGCCGTAAGTAATGTAATCCATTCCACCGCAACCATAGGCTGCAGGCAACTGTGGGCCAAATGCACCCGCTTCTCCCAACCCTCTAATTAAGTGATGTGGAAATGCAGCCTTTTGAGCACAATCTTCAATAATTGGAGAGATTTCTTTTTTTACCCAATCCCTAACAGTATTTCTAATCAACAAATGTTCCTCAGTTAACAATTCGTCCATTAAATAATAGTCGTGATGTTGGTAAGCATCTTGCTTGTTGGCTTTGGTAAATGTATTTTCTGTAGTCATAAGAGTTGTTTTATAGTATGTCTTTGTGATTCATACTTTTTTTAATGGTACGAATTTAGCTTTTTTGTGTAAGTTAAAAAGCATTCAAATGAGATTGATTACAAAATTAAAAGACTTCCATTGCAAGGCATATCATGGTATATATGCACAAGAATTACAAAATGGGGGACCATTTATTGTAAATATTGAAGTAACTCAAAAATTTCAAGACCAAACTCCTTTGAACAATTTAGAACAATTGGTAAATTATGAATTGTTGTTAGCAATTACCAGAGAGCAAATGGCAATCCCTAGACCATTAATAGAAACAGTAGCTCAATCCATTTTAGCTCAAATTAACAATCAATTTCAAGACTTGTTTCAAATAAAAGTAGAAATCATCAAAGTTGACCCTATGCAATTATTCGACAAGGCCAATGTAGCTGTTGAATTGATTCAAGAATGTTAATTTGAAATTCAATTAAACAAAAAAGGCTACCATTTGGCAGCCTTTTATTGTTCAATATTTGATTAGTTTATACACCTACGTCGTGTAATGCACTTTCCATGATGTATGGATGCTTGGTAGGGTATAAGTTAGCTTTGGTTAATGCTTTTAATGTCATCCATAAGAATAAACCTGCAAATAAACACAAGAAGCCAATTTCCATGATCCCAAAACCTTGGAAAGGAACTTTAATAATACCTCCCGGGTTTTCAGCAGTTGGAAGGGTAGCTAAATTCATACTGCCAGGCATAACCATTAAGTATACATCTAACCAATGTCCAAGTAACAAGGCTGCTCCAACAATGTAACCAACTTTTCTGCTTCTTTTCCAATCTCTTCTCATAAAAATGAAGAATGGTACACAGAAATTCAATACCAATATAAAGAAGAACAAGAATTGGTAGCTACCAAACAATCTTTCTTTGTAGTATGCTACTTCTTCAGGAATATTTGCATACCAAATTAATAAAAACTGCGCGGTAAACATATAAGTCCAGAATACTGAGAATGCAAACATGAATTTACCTAAATCGTGTTGGTGCTCATCAGTTGCAATATTTAAAAGACCTTTGCTTCTTAAGTAATGTGTAAACAAATACATAATGGTCAATGCACTAACCCAACCAGTGGCAAAATTATATATTGAGAATATGGTTGAATACCAATGTGCATCAATACTCATCATTTGATCCCATGAAAACATAGAGAATGTAAAGCCAAAAATTACGGTAAAAGTTGCCGATAAAGCATAGGTTTTAGTGTAATTGGTCATTCCACCTTCTAAATCTTCTTTTCTAGAATATTTGCGAAACATGTGCGCACAAAACATCCAAAATGACATAAATAATACCATTCTAACGTAAAAGAATGGTACATTTAAATACCAGCTTTTGCCAGCTAAAATTGCATCAAAATTGGCTGATTCTGGATTCATGATTCCTTCATGTGCCCAATGATATAATGTAGGCAAGGCAAATAAACTTACAATCACCAAAATAGGTCCACCAATTAAAGTGTATTCACTCATTGCTTCTGGAATTCTTCTTATAGCTACATACCAACCAGCATTTGCAATTTGTGAAATAGCAATGAATGCTGCAGCACAAATAGAAACGATGAAGAAGAAATAACCATTTACAAGTAAGTTACTCCATAAGCGTTTTTGAGTTAAATGATGCAAATCGTGCTCATTCAAACCTTCAATATGTGGATGGTAAGTAAAGTATCCGATTATGGCTAATAAAAATCCAACAATCATCAGACCGAAGGCCCATTTTTTATTACCTGAAGAAATTTCAAATTTCTCTTCTTTAATATGAACTTCTGCGTGTTCCATTTTCTTTTTTTTACTGATTCGTTATTTAGATGCTGTAGCTGATGTGGTTGCTCCTTTGTATGGTCCACTGACAGACCTGATGTAATGAACAACTTTCCAAATTTGCTTAGGGGTTAAAACAGTACCATAAGCACCCATTAAATTCTTACCATAACGGATTGAATAAAACAGTTTACCATCGGGTGTAGTTTTAATTCTGTCTGAATTGTAACTTGGAGGAGGAGGGAATTTTCCAGCTGCTACAATGCTTCCATCGCCCAAACCATTGTCTCCATGGCAAGGAGTACAATTGATATTGTATAAAGTATTCCCTTCAGCCAATACAGATTTACTGAATGGTATTGGATTCTTTAAACTTGCTGATGCTTCATAAGAAGCATTACTTACAGTGAATTCATATTTTGCAAAATCAGATTGACCTCTAGCCACGGTATTTTTAACAGGCTCACGCATGTTCATACCATGAGCATTGATGGTATTGGGTTCATCTGCTTTTTGAGATAATGGTTCGTATCCAAAACCATGATACATGTTAGGAGCATATTCGTAACCTGGATTGTCTCCACCAGAACTGCATGAACTGAAAACAGTCAGTGCAATTGCTGAAGCCACTACACCTCTGAATATATTTTTAACGTTAAACATTAGTCTTTGATCCTTTCTCTAACTTCTAAAGCTCCGTTTTCAACCAAAATTTGGTTCAAAGCTTGAATGTCAGTTTTATTTTCTTGAATTTGAACAGATACCACAAATAAATCATCCGTAACTCTTGGGTCGATAATATCTGCATTTTTACCCCAAAACATTCTATTTACAATGAAAAAGCAGGTTACCATTCCAAATGCTGTGAATAAAATACTCAATTCAAAAGTAATTGGAATATAGGTTGGGATATGCAAATTTGGTTTGCCTCCAATAATCATTGGCCAATCAATTTTTGATACGTAAACTTGGAAAGTTACAGCCAAAGTTAAACCAGTCATTGCAAATAAGAATGCAGCTACTGTTAAGTTTGATCTTTTGATTCCTAGTAAACGATCCATTCCGTGAATGGCAAATGGTGAATAGACATCATCAACCTTGTAACCTTTGTTGATTAGTTTTTTGGTTGTTGAATAAATCTTATCTGGGTTGTCATAAACCCCTAAAATATATTTATTAGTTTGCATGGTTTTCTCCTTTCACATGGTTGTGTCCATGGTCGTCATGGTGGGTAGGAATGATACTTTTTACTTCAGCCATATTAATTGTAGGTAAAAACTTACAGAACAAGAAGTATAAGAAGAAGAACAAACCAAATGAGCCAATTAATATACTCACCTCTGTAATGGTAGGTGTATACATTGCCCAGCTCGATGGTAAAAAGTCTCTGTGTAATGAAGTAACGATAATTACGAAACGTTCAAACCACATACCTATGTTTACAATAATTGACATGATAAAGATGAACCAAGGAGTAGTTCTTGCCCACTTGAACCAAAATACTTGAGGTGCAACTAGGTTACAGGTCATCATAGTCCAATAAGCCCACCAGTATGGTCCGAAAGCTCTGTTTAAAAATGCATATTGTTCATATTCAACACCAGAATATGCAGCAACAAAGAATTCAGTGATATAAGCCATACCAACCATTGTACCTGTTACCATTACAATTTTTGTCATAGCGTCTAAATGAGCCTCAGTAATATAATCTTTATAGTTCATTACCTCACGGGCAATGATTAACAAGGTTAATACCATTCCAAAACCAGAGAAAATCGCACCTGCAACAAAGTAAGGAGGGAAGATGGTAGTGTGCCACCCTGGAACCAATGAGGTTGCAAAGTCCATAGATACAATTGAGTGAACTGACAATACAAGTGGCGTTGAAATACCAGCTAAAATTAAGCTAATCACTTCATATCTGTGCCAAGTTTTGGTTGAACCATTCCAACCCATTGCAAAAAATCCATACCAGAATTTTCTAGCTTTTGATACAGCTCTATCTCTTACTGTAGCAATATCAGGAATTAATCCAATATACCAGAATACCAATGAAACTGAAAAATAAGTTGAGATTGCAAATACGTCCCAAACCAATGGTGAATTAAAGTTAACCCATAATGTACCAAATGCATTTGGAAGTGGAATTGGCCAATAAGCAACCCAAGGTCTTCCCATGTGTGATAAAATGAATGATGCTGCACAAATTACAGCAAAGATGGTCATTGCTTCTGCCGATCTGTTGATAGACATACGCCATTTCTGACGGAACAATAACAATACAGCGGAAATCAAAGTTCCGGCATGACCAATACCTACCCAAAATACGAAGTTGGTAATATCAAATGCCCATCCAACAGTTTTGTTTAAGCCCCAGGCCCCTAACCCTACAAATACTGTGTAGGTAGTGGCGCCAATCCAAAGGGCTAAAACCAAAGTTGAAATGCTAAATCCAATCCACCAACTTTTTGATGGTGCGTTTTCTAGTGGTCTTGTTACATCACGTGTTACATCACGGTATGTTTTGCCACCGGTTACTAATTGGTCTCTAATTGGTGATTCGTATGACATGTGCTAATGCAGTTTTCTGATTATGATTTTGATTCTGAATGTTGATGTGACTCTTGAGTAGCTTCTTTTTTGTGATTACCAGCATGGTGTTCTTCTGCAACCAAATTTTCATCTACATTTCTAATTTTGGTTAAATAAGTAACAGATGGTTGAACATTGTATTCATCTAATAAGAAGAAACCTCTTTCATTTTTAAAATGTTTAGCAACATTGCTTTCTGGATCGTGGATGTCTCCAAAAACAATGGCATCTGCAGGACAGGTTTGTTGACAAGCTGTTTTCACATCTCCATCTTTAATGGTTCTGTTTTCTAATTTAGCTGTTAATTTACCAGCTTGAATTCTTTGAACACAGAAAGAACATTTTTCCATTACCCCTCTAGACCTTACGGTAACATCAGGGTTAATGACCATTCTTCCAAGATCGTTGTTGAAATTGAAATCAAATTGGTCGTTTTCGCGGTATTTGAACCAGTTGAAACGACGCACTTTGTAAGGACAGTTGTTTGCGCAATAACGGGTACCTACACAACGGTTATATGCCATGTGGTTTAAGCCTTCACTGCTATGAACAGTAGCCAATACAGGACAAACGGTTTCACAAGGTGCATGTCCGCAATGTTGGCACATCAATGGTTGGTGTACAACACTTACATTTTCAAAATCAACACCTGTTTCTGGATTGTTGTATTCTTTCTCTTTGCTTATGTTGTTATTTTCTTTGTTTCTGAAACGGTAGTAGCGGTCAATTCTGATCCAATGCATTTCTCTACGCTTCAATACCTCTGCTCTTCCAACAACTGGAACGTTGTTTTCGGCATTACAAGCAACTACACAAGCTCCACAACCAGTACATTTGTTTAAATCTACAGCCATAGTCCATTTGTGTCCTTTGCTGTCGTGCTCACCCCATAAGGTTAATAAGTTGCCATTTTCTTTTAAAATAGCGTGGTGGTCATGGTTACCCGCTTTGGCATCTTTTAAATATTCATTCAAAGATGCTTCTTTAATCAAAGCTCTTCCTTCAATGGTATGGTGAGTTTGGGTTTGAGCCAACTCATAGTTCCCCTCAGCTTTTTCAATTGTGATTGAAGCGTTGCTGAATTGAACTGATTTATTCATGAATGCAGCCAATTGGTAAACATTTTTACCAACATTTTTTGCAACTCTACCTCCAGATGTACGTCCATAACCTACTGCAATTGCAATAGTATTATTAGGTTGTCCTGGTTGAACCAATACTGGAATAGATTCGATTTTACCAGCTTTAGAACTGATATGAACCAAGTCGCCATCTTTTACACCTATTGAATCAGCAGTTGCCTTGCTAATATTGGCATAGTTGTCCCAAGTTACTTTACTAATTGGATCTGGTAATTCTTGTAGCCAAGGATTATTTGCATGTGAACCATCTCTTACCCCAACTTTTGCATAAAGTCTAACTTCTAAGTTGGTTTTTGAAGCGGTGTACAAACTGTAAGCAGTATTTACTGTTGAACTCAAATCTAGATTAGCTTTTGCAGCTGTAGCTGTTTTAGCTGGTAACATGTAAAATCCATCATGTAAGCTCTTAATCCATGCATCTTCAAAACCAGCTTCGTTACTCAATACACCTTTCCAAGTAGAACGGATATAATCGTAATAAGCAGTATTGTTATCTGCCCATCTCAATAAACTTTCTTCCATTTGTCTGGTATTGAAAACAGGAGAGATGGTTGGTTGAGTCAATGCAAAATAACCAGCTTTAGGCTCGTTGTCATTCCAAGATTCCAAGAAATGATTTGCTGGAACATGGTATTTACACAATTCAGATGTTTCGTCTAAACTGCTATTAGCGCTAATGGTTGTTTGGGCTTTTTTAATTCCTTCAACCAATTTAGTTGAATTGTAGTAGGCATATACTGGATTTACATCCCAGAAAATAACAGTATCTACTGAACCTGAATTCAAATCATTCACCAAAGTTTCAAAAGCAGCATCGTTACTGTAATGTTGGTTACTGTAATTTTCTAAATCAACAGTAGAACCAATATTATTTAACAAACTGTTAATTGCATTTACCAATAATTGATGGTCTAAATTGTTAGATCCAGAAACAACCAATGAAGCTCCTTTAGCTGCCCATAATTCTTTGGCAGTAATTTCAATCATGTTCAAAGGCAATTCTACAGTTGGCATGTTGCCCAATGAAGGAGCTCCAGCTAAACCAGCTATTTTGTTGTATAAACTGATCAAATAAACACCTTCAGAAGATGGTTTAATTGGATAGCGCACATCAGCATTAGAACCAGTCAAAGAAAGGTGAGATTCAAACTGATAATGACGGCTCATTCCTTTTTTCTCTGGAGTTCTGTTTGAAGACCATTGTTTGGTGTATTCGGTAGGAGAGATCCATGTACCTAAGAAATCTGCACCAAAAGAAACGATCACTTTAGCCAAATCAAAACGGTACCCTGGAATTACATTTTTACCAAACGCAATTTTGTTAGATTCAGCAATAGCACCCAATGAAAAAGCTTCAAATTGGATGTGTTGGGTAGAAGGGTATTTTGCGGTGAATTCAGCAATGGCTTTTTTTCCAGATGGGCTGTTGGTGGTTTTGGTAACTAAACGTATGTTTTTAGCGGAACTCAATGCTTTTTTAATTTCAGCATCTATCGCTTCCCAAGTAGATTCAGCACCAGCAATTTGTGGGGAATGGAATCTATCGTTGTCATATAAACCTAATAAAGCACCTTGACCAGTAGCACAAACTGCTCCTTTAAAAACAGGAGAATCGTTGTTACCTTCAATTTTAATGGGTCTACCTTCTCTGGTTTTAACTAAAATACTGCAGTTTGCAGCACAAGCGTTACAAGTACTTGCATAGTAATTTGGTATGCCTGGGGTGATGTTCTCAGGTTTTACAATGTAAGGAATTGCATTTTTAATAGGAGTCTTGTTACAAGCTGCTAATGCAACAGCAGAGATTCCAAATCCAAAATATTTTAAAAAGTCACGTCTGTTGGCATTTAAACCGCCATCTTCTTCTGAAAAAACATCATCTAAAGGAATTCCTTCTGCAAATTCATTTCTTTTATGCTGTAAAAACTGAGGATCCTTATTTAACTCCTCAATACCTTTCCAGTAATTATTTTTATTTTCCATTGAAATTAATTTTCGTTTTAAATTGGTCTATGAAACTGATTAATAGTGGCATTTTCCACACTCTAAACCACCGTTTTGTGCTACTGTTACCATGCTTTTACCATCTAATTTTAATTTAGCATGTAATTTTTCATAGTAATCATTGTTGGCTACGTCTACTTTGGCTTCACGGTGACAATTGATACACCATCCCATTTGTAAACTTCTTTGTTGTGAAACCACAGGCATTTTTTCAATCGGTCCGTGACAAGCTTGACATTCAACTTTACCAATTTTTACGTGTTGTGCATGGTTAAAGTAAGCATGGTCAGGCAAGTTGTGAATGCGAACCCATTTAATTGGTGTTTTTTCTTTACTTGGGTCGTAAGCTCTTTTTTCAGCATCCCAACCTACTGCATTGTATATTTTTTGTATTTCAGGAGACACAGAACCATTGTATTTTTCTTTTGCTTGAACATGCATGTGACAATTCATACAAGTACTTGGCGAGGGTATTGAAGCTTGTTTGCCTTTATCTGCTCCGTTGTGACAATACAAACAATTTATTTTGTAGGTTCCAGCATGCAATTCATGTGAGTATTTGATTGGTTGTTCTGGTGCATAGCCTTTTTGAACACCTATGTATTTATTACCATAATCAAAACCATACAATCCAAAGGTCAACATAAATAGTAACGAAACAACTAAAGTTCCTACCACTGGATGTTTCACGAACAATTTATACCTAAAGCTTGCTTTATTTTGTTTCCAAGAAACAGTTGTTTCAACTGAGTTATCTTCTGTAGATGGGAATTTTTGAGCATGCAATTCATCAACAACTTTCTTTACTTTATTGATGATAAACAACAATACCAAAAGAATGAATGTCATTACAACCAATGCGATGAAAGTGGTTTGATTGTAAAAACTACCATTGCTAGAAGAAGTTTCTGTTTTGCCGGTTTCACTACCAGATACGCTGGCAGTTGCAGTTGTTAGAGCAGGCTGTTCACTTTCTTTCTGAATGTAGTCAACAATAGACTTAATTTCAGCATCACTCAATTGCTCAAATGAGGTCATCACAGACTCGTTGTTTTCTTTGTACAAAGCAACAGCTGTAGCATCACCAGATTTAATGAGTGCTTGAGAGTTTTTAATCCATTTTAATAACCACTCAGGATTTCTTCTTTTGTGAACATCCTTTAGCGCAGGACCAACAATTTTGTCGTTGATGGCGTGGCAAGCGGTACAATTGGCTTTAAAAATTTTTTCTCCTTCAGTGGCATCTGCCAAAACTGAATTCAGTGAGAAAACAAAAATTACAACAAATGCGAGTAATCGATAAATCTTCATTTATATAATGATTTTCTGTTAGTTTGAGTTCTGTCATGGCTTTGTCAAATAACAACGAATTGACTTAGACAATAAGGAACACGGGTGCGAATATAATATGAATTCTTTTTGCTAAAAGCCTTGTGTAAAAAAAAAACTATTTAGAAAGTTTCTAAAATTCATATTCAAAGCTAAGTAACAGCAAGGAATTGATTTAAATATTTGTTTTATAGGAGATTAGTAAACTAGTAATAGTCGGAAGTATTTAAGTAAAAAAATGCTTGGGTATAGTATTTTGTACAAGAACAGCCGTATTTAACGGTCTAATTGTTCATAAATGGAGTTCTTGCTCTTAAATTCAGGTACAATTGTTTTCATTTTTGCAACAATTTCCATCATGTTTTGATGTTCATAGAGACCAATTAATTCGTTGATTTGTTTTGAAACGGTCTCAAAGTGATATTGTCTGACCTTTCCAATCATAATTTTATGGTGATGAGTTGGCAGTGTGTTTTCTCCATCATTGAGTAGTTCTTCGTAAATTTTTTCACCTGGTCTTAAACCAGTGTAGACTATTTGAATATCCTTACCTAGGGTTAAACCTGAAAGTTTTACCATTTTTTTTGCGAGGTCAATAATTTTTGTAGAATTACCCATATCAAAAATAAAGATTTCACCTCCTTGGCCTATATGACCAGCTTCTAATACCAACTGACTAGCCTCAGGAATTGTCATAAAGTAACGCGTAATTTCTGGATGAGTTACTGTAATTGGTCCACCTTCTTCAATTTGTTTTCTAAATCTAGGAATGACAGAGCCACTAGAACCCAAAACATTGCCAAATCGTGTTGTTATAAATTGTGTATTTTTACCTTTATCTTTTATCTCATTAAACAAAGATTGAACATAGATTTCAGCAATTCTTTTGCTTGCACCCATCACATTGGTGGGATTAACAGCTTTGTCTGTACTTACCATTACAAATTTACTGACACCAAATTCTACCGCAGTATCAGCAAGGGTTTTGGTTCCTTTTACATTAACCCATACAGCCTCACTTGGATTTTCTTCCATCAGTGGAACATGTTTGTATGCAGCAGCATGGTAGATGATTTCAGGTTGGTAAAGTTCAAAAATATTTTTCAGTCTTGAATAATTGGTAATATCTGCCAAAACAATTTCTATTGAAAGATTTTGTTCGCCCTTAATTACTTCATTCAAATGAACTTCTAGGTCGTACAACCTTACTTCAGATTTATCTAAACAAATGATTTTTTTAGGTCTAAATTTTAAAATTTGAACCACCAATTCTGAACCTATAGAACCAGCAGCACCAGTTACTATGACGACTTTGTTGTTGAGCTGTTTGTTGATTTGGGTGATATCTAATTCTATGATTTCTCGTTCAATTAAGTCTTCAATTTTAATGGCTTTAATTTGATTAAAACTCAACTCTCCATTGATCCATTTCTCTATGGGAGGAATGGTTTTTACATTTAAATTTAGGGCTAAACATTTTTCAACTAATTCTTGTTTTTTAGATTTAGTGATAGACGGAATTGCAATGATGAGGTTTTCAATATTGTATTTTTTGATTGTATCCTCAAACATAGAATTTCCATCAAAAATTTTAACGCCATCAAGCATTTTACGGTATTTGTTGGAACTGTCATCAAAAAACACAACTACTTTCCCCGCACCTCTGCTTTCCATTTCTAACTTTCTTTTAGTTGTCAATCCCGATTCTCCGGCACCATATATAGCATAATTTATGGTTTGGGGGTTGTTATTTGCTATGATTCTTATGAAGAGCAGCTTTATAAAAACTCTGAAAGCAGATAAAAAGAAAATAGAAAGACAGAAGTCAATTAAAATGATGGATTTTGGGAAAAAATTAACAGATGAACCCAATGTAATGTTTAGTATAAAATCAGCTAACAACATCAATAAACTAGCTGTAGACATTGCATAAAAAATTCTTAATCCATCTTGGACACTTGTATGTCTAATAATGAAAGTATGTAGCCTAAAATAGCCAATTGTAAAGCCTTTGATAAGTATGTATAATGGCAATATTCTTAAGGCCAATACAATTTGTGTTGAAACATCAGCTGGAGGATAAAAACTAAATCTGGTAAATAAAGATAAAATATATCCAATGATACATAGTGAGATGTCAAATAAGAAAATGATCCATCTGGGGATTTTACTCGATTTTGTAAATATGAACTTTAAGAATTCCATTGAATGTTTGAAGAGAGCAAACTACTATTTATTAATCGAAATTTAAAATTCAAATATAATTAAGATATACAATTATTGTCAAAATTAAAGTAATTGATTGAATTAATTTGTCAGTTTAAACTTTGGCCTGATCAATAAAATTTAAACTAATTTATACTGCTTTCGAACTTTATTATTCAATTTAAATGTAAGAAATATTTTAAAATTAAGTTCTCTAAAATACATGTTTTCAGATTATTAAATCATTCTAAGACTTACTTAAAAACAATAAAAAAAAAGTATAACTTTTTATTAGCTTTGAAAGCTAGTATTTAGGCTATTTTAAAATGCAATTATAACTCTTGAATTATTTTTAAGTATATGGTAAAAAATGAAAAAACAATTGCAATAATTGGATTAGGATATGTTGGACTGCCACTTGCTGTTGAGTTTGGGAAAATTACTCAAACCATTGGTTTTGATATTTATGAAAACCGAATCAATGAACTAAAAACAGGTTTTGATAGAACACTAGAAACAGATAAAGCTGAATTAGAAGCTGCTTCTAATTTGTCATTAACACATACGGTTGTTGAGTTAAAATCAGCTCAAATTTTTATTGTGACGGTACCTACACCAATTGATAAAAATAATAAACCTGACTTGTTCCCTTTGTTGTCTGCAAGCAAAACAGTGGCTTCAGTGTTAAAAAAAGGGGACATTGTGATTTATGAATCAACTGTTTTTCCTGGTTGTACAGAAGAAGAATGTGTGCCAGTATTGGAAAAAGGAAGTGGTTTAAAATACAACATAGATTTTTATTGCGGCTATTCTCCAGAAAGAATTGTACCTGGAGACAAGGAGAGAACACTCACCAAAATTAAAAAAATCACATCAGGTTCCACACCTGAAATTGCTATAGAAGTGAATGACTTGTATAGTCAAATCATTCATGCAGGTACCTACTTAGCACCAAGCATTAAAGTAGCAGAAGCCGCTAAAGTAATAGAGAACTGTCAACGAGATTTAAACATTTCGTTTGTAAATGAATTAGCGCTCATTTTTGACAGAATGCAGATAGATACAACAGAGGTACTTGAAGCTGCTGGTACGAAATTTAATTTCTTGCCTTTTAAACCAGGCTTAGTAGGAGGGCATTGCATTTCTGTAGATCCATACTATTTGACAACCAAAGCCGAATCTTTAGGTTATTACCCTGAAGTGATTCATTCTGGTAGAAGAATCAATGACAATATGGGTGAATTTATTGCCAATAAAGTTGTCAAGTTAATGATTCACAAAAATTTAACCATCAAGGGCTCAAAGGTATTGGTAATGGGTATCACATTTAAAGAAAACTGTCCAGATCTTAGAAATTCAAAAGTAATTGATGTGATAAACGAATTAAGAGAATTTGAATTGGAGGTAGATGTTTTTGATCCACAAGCAGACCACGATGAAGTAATGCATGAATATGGATTAACATTAAAACCACAGACTGCATTAATGAAATATGATGCAGTAATTCATGCTGTTTCACACAAAGAGTTTAATTTGTTTGACTTTAAATCAATAATGAATCCCAATGCAGTATTGTATGATGTTAAATCAGTATTGCCTAAAAGCATGGTTGATGGTAGGTTATAAAATGAGTAGAAAATGTCAAAAATTGCATTAATAACCGGAGTTACCGGACAAGATGGGTCATATTTAGCAGAACTTTTACTGTCAAAAGGATACGAAGTTCATGGCATTAAAAGAAGAAGTTCGCTGTTTAATACAGATAGAATTGATCATTTATACCAAGACCCACATGAAAAAAATATTCACTTCAAATTACACTTTGGTGATTTAACAGACTCAACCAATTTAATTAGAATTATACAAGAAGTACAACCAGATGAAATATACAATCTGGCTGCCATGAGTCATGTTCATGTGAGTTTTGAAACACCAGAATATACAGCCAATGCAGACGGAATTGGAACATTGAGGATTTTGGAGGCAGTTAGATTATTAGGTCTTAGTAAAAAAACAAAAATTTATCAGGCTTCAACATCTGAATTGTATGGATTGGTTCAAGCAGTACCTCAATCTGAATCAACTCCATTTTATCCAAGATCTCCTTATGCAGTAGCTAAATTATATGCCTATTGGATTACAGTAAATTATAGAGAAGCCTATCAAATGTATGCCTGTAATGGTATATTGTTTAATCATGAAAGTCCGGTAAGAGGTGAAACATTTGTAACCAGAAAAATTACAAGAGCGGCTGCCAAAATAGTATTAGGCATGCAACAACAATTATTTTTGGGCAATCTCAATGCTCAAAGAGATTGGGGGCACGCAAAAGATTATGTTGAAGCCATGTATTTAATGCTACAGCAAGAAGAACCTGCCGACTTTGTTATTGCTACCGGCATTACCACTACCATCAGAGATTTTGTAAAAATGGTATTTTCAGAAATCGGTATCAATTTGGAGTTCAATGGTTCATTAACTGCTGAAGTTGGAACGGTTTCAAGCATAGACAATGACAAGCTCATCAAATTAGGAATTCATGATTGTCCGCTAAAAATAGGGGATGAACTCATTGCTGTTGACCCACGTTATTTTAGGCCAACAGAAGTAGATTTATTGGTTGGAGATGCATCAAAAGCACAAAAGCAATTAAATTGGAACCCCAAATACAATTTAAAATCTTTGGTAGAAGACATGGTCATATCAGACGTCAAATTAATGCAAAAAGAAAAGTTCTTATTTGATGCTGGACATACTATTTTCAATCAAAACGAATAATTTAAACTTTTTTATTTGTATCCTTGAAAATCTCAATCATTACAGTTTGTAAAAATGCAGATGCATTTATTGAGAAAACGATTTTATCTGTTTTAAATCAAACCTATAACAACATAGAATATATAGTTATAGACGGAAATTCATCAGATCAAACACAGTACATTTTAAGCAAGTACCAAACACAAATTTCCCATTTTAAAAGTGAAGATGACCATTCAATGTATGAGGCATTGAACAAAGGTTTGAAAGCTGCTTCAGGAGAGATAGTCGGCTTTCTTCATGCTGGTGATAGTTTTGAAAATAATGAGGTTGTCTCAACTATTGCTGCTTACTTTACTTCTGATCATTTACTTGATGCAATTTACACAGATGTATGTTTTGTGAAAAACAAATTTGAGTTAACCAGGTACATCAAACCTTGCAACTGGTCACCAAATGACTTTAAAAAGGGGATGATGCCACCCCATCCTGGATTTTATTGTAAAAAAAAGTATTACGAAAAAGTTGGTTTTTTTAAAGAAGATTATGACATCGCTGCTGATTTTGAGATCCTAATCAGGCTTTTTAATTTAAAGATACATGTGAACTATATGCCATTGTTAACGGTTAACATGCAAACTGGTGGTAAAAGTAACAATGGTGTTTTTAGCTATTACACCAAAACAGTTGAGATTTTAAGGGCATTGCAAACTCATCAAATAAAAACTGCTAAATTGTGTATTTTATTAAGGTTTATAGCTAAATTAAATCAATTCAAATTAACTAAAATCTAACAAAAATGCTTAATACATCAATATTGATATCAGGAACAACTGGTTTTGTTGGAAAGCACCTAAAGGCTTATTTTCAGGCTAAATTCCCCAATATTCAAATTCTAGAGTTAAATAGAAGTAAAAAAGAAAGCAATCAGACGCTCATTTGGGATGAAATAAAATTAGGTAATTTACCTGAGGTGTCGAGTTATGTCCATTTAGCAGGTATGGCTCATGATACAAAAAATACCACCAATGAAGAGGCATATTTTGAAATAAATACAAATTTAACAACTCTTTTATTTGAGCGTTTTTTGGCTTCAAATGCGAAACAATTTATTTATATCAGTTCGGTAAAAGCAGCTGCCGACCACTTAGAATCAGTATTAACTGAAGCGTGCATCCCAAATCCACAAACAGCTTACGGTAGGTCTAAATTGGCTGCTGAACACTCAATTGAAAGGTTGTATGCCGACTATTTAAGCGCACATCCAACCACTGAAAAAAAATATTATATACTTAGACCCTGCATGATTCATGGTCCGGGTAACAAAGGCAATTTAAATTTATTGGTTAACTTTACGAATAAAGGAATACCATATCCTTTGGCTGCATTTAAGAACAAACGCTCATATTTGAGTGTTTTTAACATGGTTTTTTTAATTGCTAAAATATTAGAGCGTAATATTCCCTCTGGTATTTATCAGTTAGCAGATAACGAATCTATTAGCACCAATGATTTAATAGATCTCATTTCAGAAACCAATCACAAGAAAATATACAAATTAAATATCCCTCAAAAAGGAGTTCGTTTCTTATTTCATTTATTCGACTACATGCATTTTCCAATTGGAACAGAACAACTCGATAAATTGGTAGAAAGCTATCAAGTGAGTAACCATAAAATACTTCAAGCACTGGGTGTTCAATTGCCAATTGCAACTAGAGAGGGCTTAAAAACAACCATCAATTCATTTAAAAAAATACCATGATTATAGAACTTATACTTTTGACAATAGTATTGTTTGCTATTGAGTTCACTTACATTAAAGTTTCACAACATTATAAAATAGTAGATTTACCCAATGAAAGAAGTTCTCATCAAATCCCAACCATTAGAGGGGGAGGACTTGTATTTGTCATTGCATCATTTCTTTTTTTTCTTGTTCATCAATTTCAATTTCCATATTTAATCCTTGCTGTTTTTATGGCTGGTTTTATTAGTTTTTGGGATGATGTGAAGTCACTTTCAAATAAAATCAGGTTCATATTTCATCTGGCCTCAATGTTATTGGTTTTTTGTGAATTGGATTTATTTGAGTTGGTTTCCCCTATTTATCTGGTTCTCGCTTTGGTTGTATTTATTGGCATTTTAAATGCCTACAACTTTATGGATGGAATCAATGGCATTACAGCATTGTACTCATTATCTATATTAATTCCTTTGATGTTAACAGAAGCAAATGAATCCATTCAAACACTTCAATACTATTTAGTAGTTGCCATATTGGTGTTTTCTTTTTTCAATATTCGCAAGGTGGCTTTGGTATTTGCTGGTGATGTAGGAAGTATAGCAATGTCTTTGTTGATTGTTTATTTTATGATATTTAGAATTATTGAAACAACTAATTTCACACTCATAGGTTTACTCCTTGTTTATGGAATAGATACCATTTATACCCTGATGTATAGAATAACTAAGCGTGAAAATATATTTAAAGCACATCGCCAACATTTATATCAATATTTAACCAATGAAGGTAAGTATTCGCATACTCAAATTGCTTTCATCTATGCAATGTTACAGTCGGCCATTAATTTTTTATTACTCAATCAACAAGTTAATTGGTATTTATTTATTGGCTTAATAGCTGTATTAAGTATCATATACTGGAAACTTAAATGGAAATACATCAATTTATTAGCTAACCAATCAGCTGCATAAAAAAAGAGCACCAATTGGTGCTCTTTTTTTATATACCTAGGAACTTTTTCCAGATAGGTTTTTTCTCTTGTTCAATTTCTCCATAGTTACCGTATCCATATCCGTATCCATAACCATATCCGTAACCATATCCATATCCATATCCATATCCATAGTTATTGCCATATCCATAACCATAAGAGCCATATCCATAACCATATACATTGGCAAAGTTGATATCATTAAACACCAAACCTACATTTTTCTCTTGTTCTTGACTGTAAATGTCATTGATCATATTCAAGTAGTTTTTTCTACTGATTCTTTGGCGTACCACGTACAAAATAATATCGGTATGAGGCATTAAATCCAAACCATCAGCAACCAATCCAATTGGAGGTGTATCTAGCACGATAAAATCAAAATCAGATTTGAGTTCGGCAATTAAGTTTTTAAACTCATCTGACATAATTAACTCAGAAGGGTTTGGAGGAGTCGGTCCGGCAGTAATGATACTTAAGTTGGGGGTTAAGGTATTCTGAATAATGTCTTTCTTACCCACTTTACCAATTAAGTAATTGGTTAAACCTATGTGGTTATCCAATTTAAAATCTTGGAAAATTTTAGGCTTCCTTAAATCGACACCTATCAACAATGTTTTGAATCCACCAATTGCTAAAACCGAAGCTAAGTTCATACTAATAAAGGTTTTTCCTTCTCCTGATACAGTAGAAGTGACCAATATTGTATTGCAACCTGATTTGTTTTTGGTAATGAAATTCATGTTAGACCTCAAGTTCCTGAAACTTTCTGAAACCGCAGCTTTTGGATGGTTTGCAATTACTAAAGTTGATTTTTTATTGTTGTGAGGAATATTACCAACTATAGGAATTGAGGTGACTGATTGTAAAATACTGTGGTTGTTGATTCGGTTGTCAAAAAACTCTATAAAAAAGATAATGACTAATGGTATTACCAATCCGAAAATGATTGAAAATAAATAATTCATTCCTGTTTTAGGAGATGTTTTCATAATCACTACAGCATTATCTACTATTTTATTATCAGAAATATTAGCAGCACCAGCAATACCAGCTTCGGCTTTTTTCTCCAATAAATAAGTCAATAACTTGTCGTTTAGTTTGTATTTTCTTTCTATGTTCAACAGCTTTTGTTCTTTTTCAGGTAGGGTAGAAACCTGACCTTCGAATCCATTGATTCTAGAACTAATATCAGCAATTAAAATCTTTGAATTGTTCTGTATATTTTTAATGTTTTCAATGATAGTAGCCTTTATCAACTCAATTGATTTGTCTTTTTCAAGCAAAGCAGGATTGATTCTTTCCATGCTTTGTGTCAAGATGAGTTTTTCTGCATACAATTGAACCAATTTTGCAACCAGCTGATTCAATAATTGGTCTGGTATGCCCATTATACTAGGAGCTGCTAATTTATCTAAGTCTTTATTCTTGTGTAAATACTCATTTAAATAGGAATAATATTTGAGTTTAATTTCCTCTTCTGCTTTTTTCTTTTCTAAATCGTAGAGGTTTTCCATCAAGTTCTTACCCTGAATGCTAATGTCAACTAATTTATTTTGAATCCTGAAATTTTGAAGTCTATCTTCAAAAAACTGTAAGGAATCTGTAATAGATACTAAATATTTATCAATGAATGTAATGGTGTTGGTAGAAATTTGATTCTTGTCATACAATCCTTTTTGAATATAAGTTTCCATTAAAGTATTGATGAATTTAACATCCTTCTCTGGCCATAATCCTTCTTTAAAAATCTCCACAACACTGGTTTGTTTATTAATGGGTTTGATTTTAAAAGAGCCTGCATATTTGTTGACAAGAGACTTTCTAGAATTAAATACAAAAGCATATTCCTCCCCATATTGAATAGATTCTGGTAAGGTAATATAAATTCTAAAAGCATAACTGTTACCTTTTACTAGTTCACCAATTTTGTATTTGCCTTCTTTCAGAATAAAAGGTACATTATAAAGTGTTTGTGTCCTTGGATCCAATACGACTGGTTTTGCTTCTTTGACGTAGATGTTAAACTCACTTTCATTGATGAATTTAATCAAATAAGAAACACCATATGTTTGAACATGACTAGAATCTACTAATACGGTAAATGGACTGTTTGGATACAAGTCAATTTTTTTGATTTGACCTTTTAAAAAATAATCAATGTTGAAATCACAATTTTGAATGGTTTCATTGGTTACCATTCTAGAACTCATTAATTGTATTTCGTTTTCAACATTCTTACTAGTATTTAATAATTGTAGGCCTTGAATAAAGTTGTCCATCCCTTCAAAACTGTTTCTTCCACCTTTTTCTTTGATTAGGAAGTAACCTTTCACCAAGTATTTCTCAGATGAGTATCTATTTACCATGAAGGCAATTAAGAAACTTATAATGATAGAAAGAATGTAGTAGGGGAGGTATCCAAGAAATTTACCTATGAGGGTTTTGAAATTTTTACTGGTATCAGAAGAATTTATTGGGGTAAATTCCTTAAAATCTTGCTTGTTCGTCATCGATTCTTTCATTATTTAAGATTGTTCAATATGATGTAAGTATTCAATACCAATAAGAAAGTACTTAACAATGGTAACACGGCATTAATTGAACTTTGGAAGTTACTCAAGTTGCCAATTGAACGAGATTTAACAGGTTGTACATACAAAATGTCATTTGGTTGAATAAAATAATAATTTGATTTTATAATGTTTTTGTCTGTTAAATCTATTGGAATGAGTTTGTTTTCTCCATTTTCTTCACGAATCAGTGTAAGTTTGGTACGCATGGCTATTTCATTAACATCTCCAGCCATAGCTAATGCTTCGAAAATGTTTAAATGATTTACCATGAAAAAGAATTGACCAGGTCTATTAACTGCTCCTAATATGCTAAACCTAAACTCAGCTAGCTTAACTTGTAGGAAAAAGTTTTTAAAATATTTAGAACCCTCATTATACATAAGCGTTTTTGCTTCTTCTATTGTTTTTCCTTTGATATTGATTTTACCTATATATGGCAAGGCCAAGTTTCCGTCTACATCTAATGAGTATCCCATTAAATAGAAAGGTGTCCCAGCTCCTCCTTGTGACATCATTTGCATGTTCATATTCGCACTAAACAATGGATTGAATAACACATTCATTTTTTCGTCTTCAGTTACCATTCTAATGTATAAAATGTCGCCTGGTTTTAATCGGTATTCTTCAAAATTTGATTTGATAGTTTCAATTTTTGAACTTTCTAGTGTTTGCTTACTTTGAAGGTAAATATATCTCTTATTGCCAATGCAACTAGACATTAAAAAGGTGAGTAAAATCAATATTACTCCATTTTTTAAGGTTGAATTTAAATCAAGGTATTGCTTGTTAATTTTCATTAGATTTGGTTGATTTATCGTCAGAAAGTGTTAAAATTTCAATAAATCTTGCACATTTCTATTATTTGCAAATATATGTTTTCAATGGAATATTCAAAGCTAATAATATCTTTGTGGGCTTTGTTTTCAATGTATAATAGTGTAATCAACTTTAACAATTAATTTCCATTTTGAAAAGTAAGTTTTTCTGTGTGTTGGGTTTTGGTCATATTGGCAGGCGTCATGTTCAAGAGATATTAGCACATCCGAATTGTGAATTATCAGCTATTGTTGAAAGTAATGCTGATCATTTTAATTCAGCTCAGGAATCATATGGAAAATTGGTTCAAGTTTTTCACTCCTTTTCTGATTTTATAGATGCTTCAGTTCATACTGATGTTGTTTCAATTTGTTTGCCCAATGGTTTACATGCTAAATATGCTGCTATTTGCTTAAAACAGGGTTTTGATGTGTTGGTTGAAAAGCCATTTTGTCTTACCACCATGGAAGGCAAAGATTTGATCCAATTGGCTGAATTGTTTAACCGCAAGATATTTGTGGTTAAGCAAAATCGCTTTTCGCCTTCAGTTTTGTGGATGAAATCCTTGATTGACACTAAAAAAATGGGCAAGATTCACATGGTTCAAATCAATTGTTTTTGGAATCGAGATGCCAGATATTACACTAAAGGATCATGGAGGGGAACTAAACTAATGGATGGAGGGCCATTATATACTCAATTTTCTCATTTTATTGATATTATGTATTGGTTGTTTGGAGACATCAATGATATCAATGCATCATTTCACAGGTTTAATCTGAATAGTCTATCAGAATTTGAAGATTCTGGGATCATTCATTTTAAGTTTTTAAATGAAGGTGTTGGTACATTTCAATATTCTACCGCAATTTGGAATACAAACTTTGAGAGCAGTATTACTGTAATTGGCGAATTAGGTACTGTAAAAATAGGAGGTCAATACATGAATAAAGTTGATTATTGCCATATTCAAGACTATACCATGCCCATTATCGATGACAATGTATTGCCTAACAATTATGGAGACTATCTAGGAAGTGCCTCCAATCATTTTTACATATATAATAATGTAGTGAGGTGTTTAAATGGGGTAGAACAAATTGCTATTGATGCTCAAGATGGGCTTAAAGTTGTAGAAATCATAGAAAAAATTCTTGAGTCAAATAAAAATTTAAAACAGTAACGAATGATTCATACAATATAAATGATACTTTGTTTGAAGTTCTAAATAATTTTTAGTACTTCATTTATAGGGTTTTGTATAAAAGGGTAACAAAAGAGTTGTAGTAGTAAATAAAAGTGGTAGCTTTGCCACCCCTTAAATGAGAGAGTGAAAGAGGCAAAG